>DATJYA010000357.1:0-9189 GCA_035499835.1 Pseudolabrys sp. | reverse complement strand
TCGTGGCTTGCCATAGGGCTCTAGCGTCCTTGTCCGCGCGACCGGCGGGGAGCCGGCGGAATCCAGCCCGGCGAATCGGCAGGGATGGTCGGCAACATCCCCTACAGCACGGGCGGAACACGGAATTATGACAAAGCGGCGGAAGCCGCTCAAGCCGCAAGCGTAGCCGTGGCGGCTGGGGACAATCCGTCGAGCGCTTCGCGCAGGCGCGCGCGGTCGAGCGGCTTCATCAGCAAGCCGTCCATGCCGGCGGCAAGACAGGCCTCACGGTCTTCGGCCTGGGCATTGGCGGTGAGCGCCAGGATGCGCGTGCGCGCCGCGCCGCTCTCCACCTCGGCAGCACGGATGCGCCGCGCCGCTTCCAGGCCGTCGAGATCGGGCATCTGCACGTCCATCAGCACCAGATCGTAGGGCGTGCCGCCGGCGCGCGCCGTGATCCAGGCCTGGATGGCGGCGAGGCCGTCGCCGACAACGGTCGGCCGATGGCCGAGGCGCGTGAGCAAGGCGCGCGCGAGCAGGGCGTTGATCTCGTTGTCCTCGGCGACGAGAATCGAAAGACCCTTGCCGTTCGCTACGCGCTCGCCGGCTTCCGCCGACTCGGCGGCGGGATCCGGCGCCATGGGCTCGAAGGAATCCCCGGCGGTAAGGCGCGCCGCCAGCGAAGCCGCGCGTACCGGCTTCACCAGGTAGCCGGTGAAGCCGGCCTCCTTTAAAGCGGCTAGCCCGTGCCGTTCGCCCGGCGTGATCAGCACGATGCGCCGCGGCACCTGCAACGCGCCGACCTCGCCCTGCGCCGCCATTTTTTCCGCGGCCGCGTAGTCGACCAGCATGGCATCCCATACCCGTTCCGGCAGCAACGCCGCCGCGACGGTTTCGTCGACGACGGTGCAGGTCCTCGCGCCCCAGCGGCCGAGACGGCGCGCCAGCAGCGAGGATTCGATTTCGGCGGCGGCGACGATCAGCACCGCCGCGTTGCGCAGATCCGGCGCCGCGAATTCGGCTGGCGTCTCCTCGCCGGCGCGGAGCGGGACGGTGAAGCTGAACGTCGCGCCGCGGCCGGCTTCGCTGTCGACCTGCATGTGGCCGTCCATGCGCGCGACGATGCGCCGGGAAATCGCCAGCCCGAGGCCGGTGCCGCCGTATTTGCGCGTCGAGGAACCGTCGGCCTGCTCGAAATCGAGGAAGACGCGCTCCTGGTCCTCGCGCCTGAGGCCGATTCCGGTGTCGCGCACAGAGAAACGGATATGGCCGGCGGCCTCGTCCGCCTCGACGATGACGGCGACGCCGCCCGTTTCGGTGAACTTGACGGCGTTGCCGGCGAGATTGAGCAGCACCTGGCGCAAGCGCGCGGCGTCACCCACGAGCTTGTCGGGCAGGCGCTCGTCAACGAAGGAGGCGATCTCGATGCCCTTGGCCTGGGCGCGCGGCGCCAGCAGCTCGACCACGCCCTCGACCAGCGCGCCGAGCGCGAAGGGATGCATTTCCAGTTCGAGCTTGCCGGCCTCGATCTTGGAGAAATCGAGAATTTCCTCGATCAGCGCCAGCAGCGTTTCGCCGGACGTCTTCGCCGCCCTGGCGTAGGTTTCCTGCTCCGGCGTGAGCTGCGTATCGAGCAGCAGGCCGGCCATGCCGAGCAGGCCGTTGAGCGGCGTGCGGATTTCGTGGCTGACGGTGGCGAGGAAGCGCGACTTGGCGCGGTCGGCCGCCTGCGCCTGGTCGCGCGCCGCGGCAAGCGCGCGCTCGGCCTCGACGCGGTCGGTGACGTCGCGGCCGACGCCCTGCACTTCGGCGCCGCCTTCGCCGCGCACGGCGACTTCGCGCCAGGCGATCCAACGCGCGCCGGCATGGTGAGCGATTCTCTGGTCGTAGACGCGGGTGCCGTCCTTGAGCACGGCGATGTCGCTTTGCTCCAGCGCCGGCAGTTGGAACGGATTGCCGAGCAGCGCATCGCGCCCCTGCGCGGCGAGCGAGCAGAACGCGTCGTTGGCGTAGGTGATCCGCGCGCCGGCGTCGCGGCGCACGATGACGTCGCCTTGCGCTTCGAGCAGGCTGCGGGCGCGCTCCTCCGCCTCGCGCAGCTCCCAATTGCGGTCGGACAATTCGTCGACGCGCGCCCCCAGCGTACGGATCTTTTCCACGCCGGCGCGGCGGCGCGTCAGCATGAAGGCGATGACGGCGCAGGCCGCGGCAAACAGCGCGCCGACGCCGGTGGCGTAGGCGTAGGGATCGTAGGTGTTGCTCTGGACCTGGATGCCGGTGAGGAAACCGAGCCCGGCGGAGACGATCGCCAGCGTCGTCACCACCGCGCGGCCGAACAGCACCAGCGCGGCGCGGTTGCGCGCCGATTTACGAATGACGTAGACGGGAGAACTGTCTGATTTGGGCTGCATGGTTCCGTCGCCCGGAGTCCGAATCCCTCCGGGACATTTGAGGCCGGAACCCTTGCCATTCCATTCCTGCGTTATCGGGCTTTGTTTGAGGCGCGAACGTGGTGAAAGGACGGTTAAGCCCGCGGTATTCGAGTGCGCATGCAGCACTCACGCGGCACGGGCGCGACCGTCGTCGGCGAGCGCGCGATAGGACGGCGCCTCGGCAAAATGCACGCGGGCGACTTTCTCGGCGCCGTCGAGATCGGCAAGCGTGCGCGCGACGCGCAGCGCGCGGTGATAGCCGCGGGCGGAGAGATGCATGGCGTCGGCGGCATCGCGCAGCAGCGAGAGCCCGGCGTTGTCGGCGCGGGCGACCTCTTCCAGCACCGGCCCTTGCGCCTGCGCATTGGTGCGCACGTTGGCCAAACCCAGCGCGGCGTAGCGTTCGACCTGGATGTCGCGGACCCGCGCCACGCGGGCGGCGACCTCGCGGCTGCCCTCCGACGGCGGCGGCAAAATGAGATCGGCGGCGGTTACCGCCGGCACCTCGATGTGCAGATCGATGCGGTCGAGCAGCGGGCCCGACAGCCGTCCCTGATATTCGGCGGCGCAGCGCGCGTTCGGTCCGCGCTTGCAGGCAAAACCCGGATCGCTGGCGCGGCCACAGCGGCAGGGGTTCATGGCGGCGACCAGCATGAAGCGCGCCGGATAGGTGATGCGGTGATTAGCGCGCGCGATGGCGACCTCGCCGCTTTCCAGCGGCTGGCGCAGCGAGTCGAGCGCCTGTCCGGAAAATTCCGGCATCTCGTCGAGCAACAGCACGCCGTGATGGGCGAGCGAAATCTCGCCCGGCCGCGCGCGCAGGCCGCCGCCGACCAGCGCCGGCATCGACGCCGAATGGTGCGGCGAACGGAACGGCCGCCGGTTGGTGAGCGCGCCGCCTTCGATCTCGCCGGCAACGGAGGCGATCATCGACACTTCCAGCAGTTCGGCGGGCGACAGCGGCGGCAGGATCGAGGGCAGCCGCGCGGCAAGCGTCGACTTGCCGGCGCCGGGCGGGCCGATCATCAGCAGGTTGTGGCCGCCGGCAGCGGCGACCTCGAGCGCGCGCTTGGCGCTTTCCTGGCCCTTGATGTCGGCAAGGTCGAGCGGCAGTTCGGCAAGCTCGCGGATCTTCGGCTGCGGCCGCGCCAGCACCTGCGTGCCCTTGAAATGATTGGCGAGCTGAATCAGCGATTGCGCGGCGATGATTTCGATCTCGGGCGAGGCCCAGGCGGCTTCCGGCCCGCACGCCGCCGGACAGATCAGGCCGTGGCCTTGGGCATTGGCGCCGATCGCCGCCGGCAGCCCGCCGGCGACGGGAGCGATGCCGCCATCGAGGCCGAGCTCGCCGAGCACGGTGAAACCCGCGAGCGCGTCGTGCGGGATGGCGCCGATCGCCGCCATCAGCCCGAGCGCGATCGGCAAGTCGTAGTGGCTGCCTTCCTTGGGCAGGTCGGCGGGCGCCAGATTGATGGTGATGCGGCGCGCCGGCAGCGCCAGCCCCGAGGTGATCAGCGCCGAGCGCACGCGCTCCTTGGCCTCGGAGACCGCCTTGTCGGGCAGCCCGACGATGGCGAAGACGGGCAGGCCGGGCGCCACCTGCACCTGCACGTCCACCGCCCGCGCCTCGATGCCCTCGAAGGCCACCGTGCCGACCCGCTGGACCATGAATCCCCCTCCACCTCGGCCGTCAGCCTAGCGGATCGGTCATTGACCCGGCGATTATATACTTTGCAAACCTAAGGGGCTATGTACAGAAATCAGTAAGATTCTGCTATGATTCGTTTCAGCATCGGGTTTGGCCCGATAAATATGTGCGAAAAACCGGGAAATCGGGTGCCCTTTCGATGGATCGCGGTGATCTCGTCTTAGCCATTTTAGCCGCCGCCGATGGCCGTCCGTATACGCCTGTTCAAATTCAAAAGGCCGTGTTCGTCATCTGCGATCAATTTCCAGATTTGATCGATGACGGGCCAGGATTCAATTTCGAGCCGTACGATTATGGACCTTTCGATTCCGATGTTTATTCAGAAATTAGCGCCCTAGATGCCCGAGGCGAAGCGATAATCGCGCCATCGGGGATCGGCAATTGGAACACTTATGCAGCCTCCGATTATGGTTTGGCGCGTGGTCGAGCTTTGCTCGATGAAATGGGCAGACAAGGAAAATACGTTCAGAAAATTTCTGATTGGGTACGGTCGATGAGTTTCAGTCAACTGGTGAAATCAATTTATGAAGCCTATCCCGATATGAGGGCAAATAGCATTTTCCGAGGTTAACTGTGACAGTTTTGGTGGGCGTATTGTGCTCCGATGGCGTTGTCATTGGAGCGGATGGAATTGCAACATCCGCCATGGGCTCCGCCCCCTTGATGCACATGGAAGCTAACCCCAAGATTCGAATCTTTGGTAATGCAATCATCGCAACCACTGGTCCGGTTGGTTATGCGCAAAGGCTAGATCATCATCTTGATCTTGCGGAAAAAGGTCACGTTTTCAAAAATCTTAGCGCCCGTGAAGCAACATCAAATGTCTCAAAAAGATTTATTACTGAGCTACAAGAAAGTAAGGCACCAAGCCCGTTACCTGAAGGGGTCGGGTTCGGGGGACTACTAGGTGCGATTGACCCCAAAGAAGGTCCATATCTCGCTGAATTTTCCACGGTGAATTTTCAAGCCGAAATGAAACTTGGAAAAACGTTCTTTGGCTCAATGGGCTCCGGTCAGGTTTATGCTGATCCCTTTCTCGTTTTTGTTGCCAGAGTGCTTTGGGATAACGAAATGCCGACTGTCGAACTCGGAAAATCTGGTGTTTATTGGGTTCTTGAACACACCATTAAAGTTGCGCCAGGGAAAGTCGGGAAGCCAATCCAATTGGCGGCCTTACAAAAGATCAATGATGCCTGGATCGCCAGAGAACAGGATGTACAAGAATCCGCTCAATATGTTGAGGAGCTAGAAGATTATATTGGAGCGTTTGAGCAACCTCCAATCGAGGAAGCAATAGCAGAGCCCGTACCGAAGCCCGAGCCCGGAGACGGGAGTTAATCTTGGATGTTCCGCTTTCCCCACTCGACTAGCTTCTTAGGATCATCCGGCATCGGATCATCCTTAGTTTTTTGCCGGACAACTTTTTTCAGCGCCGCGTCGAACGCTTCCTCAGATTCGTCCGCGCCGAGCTCGCGGGCGGCCTTGCGAAAATCGCTAACCTGACTCTTGCCCTTGTTCGCTTTCGTCATCTTCGTCCTGTGCGCGCAACTCGGCGGCTGTAGCTAATCTTAAATCATACTCTTTCCGCATCGCGCGCAACTGCGCGATCACCATCGCTCGTATGATTTCCGAGTGACTATCACCCTCAACTTTTAGCGCAACAAGTTGGTCCAGTTGATACCGCGCTCCAGATGGCAGCGTGGTCCACAACTGATTGTTTTTCTTTCCCTTTTTCTTTGCGCCCTTTTTCGGCATGGGAACACTTTACGCACAACATTCACTGTATCTTTACCCGAAAGAACCTTGCCACAAAGGCGACGAAATGGCACTACTATCCGTGGCGTGAGCGACACGGTGAATCTCCCAGCCGTAGCCTGATCGAAAGATCGGAGCGCGATGAGGGGGACAGGGAGTCCCCTCCTCACGCCTTATCTTTTTTCCTGAGGTGGTCTGTGCCGATCTGAAGCAAACGATCGGCATTAAGTTGCGCGCGAATTAAACGGCCTTGTGCGGTCGCTAGTTTAAGCAAACGGCGCGCCTCGCGCAGATGAATCGGGTGGAAAGTCTCCACAAAAACTTCGGATTTCCGAGTCGCCTTTAAAACCACAAAGAATCCAGGCGGGTCTTCTTGGCGTGACTTGATCCACCAGAAATCTAAGAGATTTGCCTTGCGACCGCGGGCCAAGAATCCATGCAGCAAAATCGATGGCATGTGTCGGTAGTGCGAAAAATTGATCTCACCGTGACGCTGACGAAGTTTCAAAAATGTATAATCGGAAAACCAAATTGGAGTGCCCACGGTGAGTCCAAAAAGATCGGCGCAAGCGCGATCTAAGCGACCCGCTTCCACATTGCTGAAATCAATACCTGCTTGATAATTTGCGAGTGCAACATCATCCATATTGGCTTCATCCCCTAACCCCTCCCCACAGCGGTTAGCGACCGAGCTATTTTAGTCGAAATCAAATTCAAGTTGGATGCCTCCGCGCTCTCGTGCCTCACGTTGCTGGCGCTTACTCGGCTGCGGTGACGTTAGGTATCCGGTAGGTAAGACGCTTTCCGGAAATACCCTTCAGCGCCTTACCGGCCCTCTGTTCATCGTCAATGCCAAGCGCAACGCGGTTGCTGTAGCGGAAATCAAATTCGCTCAGATAGCGGTGCAGATGTTTTTCGCTGCAGTGCTGGTACACACCTTTCATGCCGCGTTTGAAAATCGAAAAATAGCCTTCAACGGTGTTCGTCGAAATCTCGCCGCGTGCGTATTCGCTCTTGCTGTGATCGACGGTGCCGTGACTGGCGTATTCGGTGCCAATGGTTTTGTACCAGCTTGCTTGATCGGTAAGCAGGTTCGACTCGCGTTGAATGTTGGCGCGTAGGATCGGAACCAATGTGCCGACTGTGGTGCCATCAACATGGAATGACCGCGCCGCTCCACCGCGTTCAACCAGCGTAAGCACGGCATTGCGGAACTGGTAGGCCCAACGTTGCGTCTTGCTGTTAGCGCCAGCCTGAAAACCGAAAAATGTTTCGTCCACCTCGACGCCACGCCCTCCGCCGCCCATAGGGGTTAGCTCAGTGGGGCGCATGGCCTCACGGATGCGATGGCAGAGGAACCAGGCAGACTTGTAGGTGATCTGCAGGATGCGGTGCATCTGGTGCGCGCTGCAGCCCTTTTTGCTGCAGGTCAGCAGATAGACCGCCTGCAGCATTTTGTGCAGAGGGATATGGGCGCTCTCAAAGACCGTGCCGACCCGGACGGTGAACTGCTTTTTGCACTCGTAGCATTTCCACAGGCCTAGCCGTTCCCGACCTTTCTTGTCCTTGACCCCCTCCAAGCGCCCAGAACGGTCTAGGACGCCGCAATGGGGGCAGGATCGGCCATTGGCCCACAGAACGCCCTCTAAATGGGCGAAGGCGGCCTTTTCGTCGTGAAAGTAGGTCTTTGAGAGGACTGACATGGCTGTTTCTCCAATGAAAACAGCCTACTCCGCCAGACTTGGTGTGTCAAGTATATAATCGCCATTGACCCACAAGAACATTTAGCGAACATTCGGTCGGGATGAAGGTATTAGGCGCTGCCGCTGGCCCAAACGAGACGCAGCGGCCATAATCCCAGTTCCCCCAATGCTGCCGACGCAAGGAGCCGCCCCTTGGTGAGACGCTATTTCGCCCGTGCGGTGCTGCTGCTGGCCGCGCTCGGCCCGGCGGCCACTATCCAGCCGGCGCTGGCGCAGACCAAGACGCCGTGGACGGTGCCCGAGGTGGGTGCGCTAGCGCGCAACAATTACGGCCAGCAGGTCCGCGACGGCCGCGATCTCATCACCGCGACCTACGCCTATATCGGCCCGCATGTGAACGATCCCGCCAAGCGCTACGCCGGCAACGATCTCGCCTGCACCAATTGCCATCTGCAGGCCGGCACCAAGAAATTCGCCATTCCGCTGTTCGGGCTCTACGGCGACTTCCCTCAATACAGCGCCCGCTCCGGCGCCGAGATTTCGATCGAGGACCGCATCAATTCCTGCATGACGCGCAGCATGAATGGCCGTGCGCTGCCGGCCGACGCGCCGGAGATGCAGGCGATCGTCGCCTACATCAAGTTCCTCAGCGGCGGAGTGCCGCCGGGCGAGCGCGTACCCGGGCTCGGCGTCGGCCACATGCGCGAAATGTCGCGCGCGGCCGATCCCGGACGCGGCCGCACCATCTACAGCTCGAGCTGCGTCGCCTGCCACGGACCCGACGGCGCCGGCATCAGCAACAGCATCCGCGGCTCCGACCTCGGCTACATGATGCCGCCGCTCTGGGGCAACGGCACCTTCAACGACGGCGCCGGCATGGCGCGGCTCACCGACATCGCCAATTTCGTGCACTTCAACATGCCGCACGGCGCCGACTATCTCGATCCGCAATTGAGCGTCGAGGACGCCTGGGACGTGGCGGCTTACGTGGTGTCGCAGCCGCGGCCGCATCTGGCCGGCCTCGAGCACGACTTCCCCGACCTGCTGCTCAAGCCGATCGACACGCCCTATGGTCCCTATGCCGACAAGTTCAGCGAGCGCCAGCACAAATACGGGCCGTTCGGCCCGATCCGCGCCGAGATCGAAAAACTGAAAAAAGAGCGCGCGCCCGCCGCCAAATAGTCGGCGATTGCCTCAGCGCGCGAGCAATTCGTGCCGCGCCGCCGCCAGGATCTCGTCCGACAGCGCCTGGTCGTCGACCGCGCGCGCCAGCACAATGGCGCCGACGAGTTGTGCCATCGTCGCCAGTGCGCGCCGCCGCCGCGCCGCCCTGGCGCCCGGCAATACGTTTGCCAGAATCTCGACGAGCCGCATCAGTCCCTCACGGAAGGCCGCGCGAACCGGCCTGGCATGCCGCGCGGCATCGGCGCCTAGCGCAGGGAAGCAGCATCCCGTGGCCGAGCCGTCGCGATGATTGCGGCACAAGTAGCTGTCGACGAGCGCCGCGAACGGCTCGGCGCTGTCCGCGAGCCGCGTCCATTTCGCCGCCGATTTCGCCAGCGCGGCGCGGCTCGCCTGCGCGATCAGGTCGTCCTTCGAGTTGAAATGGCCG
>DATJYA010000356.1:0-15227 GCA_035499835.1 Pseudolabrys sp. | reverse complement strand
CGCGCGCGCCAAACTCACCATTGCGTGCATGAGATTGGAGCGGGTGACGATGCCGACGACTTCGCGGCCGCACATGACCGGAACGCGCTTGATGCGCCGCCGCTCCATCAATTCGACGATGTCCTCAAGCGGGGTGACGTCGTCGACCGTCTTCACGTCGGTCGTCATCACCTCGGAAACCTTGCTGCCGTGCGAGTGACTGTATTCGGCGGCGACGCGCCCGGGGCCCATCAGGAATTCGAGCCAGCGCGAGCGCCGATGCTCGGTTTTGGTTTCGCGGCGGCGCAGAAAATCGCCTTCCGATATAACGCCGACCAGTTGGCCGCCTTTGTCGATCACCGGCAGTCCGCTGATGCGATGCTGGAGCATCAGCCGCGCCGCCTGCAATACGGTCGCATCAGGATCGATCGAGATCACGTTTCTGGTCATCACGTCTTCGGCTTTCATGGCGAACTCTCCATCAATTTCGCCAAAAATGAAGCACGGAAGCGCGGCCGCGGTCTTGATACAAGTCAATCGCCGGAAGGCGGCGGAAAACAGAAATTGATACCGCCGAAAAATAACGCCCCGGCGCGGGGCACCGGGGCAGTTTGGCCAAACGATAATCTGGGAGGACTGTGTTTGGCCTAGCTCATCGGCAACGTGCGACCCGCGCTAGGCGTTCAGGCGGCTGAGCGCGCCGCGATTGCGCAGCACAATGCGGCGGGAGCTCGGCACCGCGATCGCCGCGGAATGCTCAAGCTGGGTCAACGTGCGCGACACGGTTTCGATGGTCAGGCCAAGATAATCCGCAATATCCTGACGCGACATCGGCAGGTTGATCTCGTCGAGCATGGCCGACCGGCCGGCCATTTCGAGGAGGAAGCCGGCGACGCGCTCCTGCGCGGTCTTGATCAGCAGCAGGATATGATCCTGCACGCGCTGCAGCTCGCTCGCCGTCATCGTCCACAGTTCGCGGGCAACGCCGGTGTCGCGGGCGGCGAGACCGATCACGCTGCTGCGCTTGATCACCAGCACCTTGGAGTCGATGATCGCTTCCGCCGAAAAGGTATGGACGTCGCCGACCTCGAGGCCGAACACGTCGCCGGGCAGATAGAAGGCGCCAATCTGGCGGCGGCCGTCGTTGAGCACCTTGTAGGTGCGGACGGTGCCGCTGACCACTTTGTAGAGATATTCGGCCGGCTCGTTTTCGCCGTAAATTTCGGCGTCACGGACAAACGGCATCGCCGCGCCCATCAACTCAATCGCAGTCGCACTGCTGCGTGCACCCACCGGCGGAACCGTGCGGCCGGCGTGGGTTGCTGGTTGGCCCGAAACATTGCGGCTGGCTGTCTGTGTGAGCATGGCGCTGATCCTCAACTGCCCGAATGCTCAATCGTTAACGTCGCAGCCGAAGCGCCGAAATTCAGATAATCTCCATACGGGATATACCGTAGGTATCTCCGGGTGCGACGCCCTTGGTCTCATGGTCCCGCCGGCGGCGATATGTCGGAAGCTATTGGTAAAATTGACGTTTCCGGCACCTCCGAAAGAGGTGTCATCCTGCGTTACGGCATTGCCCCGGTCGCGGTCCTGCTCGCGCTCGCCATGCGCGCATTGCTCACCCCGTTCGTGCCTCACGACGCGATTTTCCTCTATTTCGTGCCGCCGATTCTCGTCGCCGCCGGCGTCGGCGGGCTCGGCCCCGGCCTGCTGGCGACCGCGCTGAGCATTGCCGCCACGTATTTTGTGCTCGCCGAGCAATCGTTTTTCCAGGCCTTCGTGATTAACAGCGTCGCCTTTGCCGTCATCGGCACCGGCGTCTCCTGGGGCGGCGAGCTGCTGCATCGCAGCCGCCGCCGCGCCACCCTGATGACCACCGACGCCCGCGCGCGCGAGGCGCACCTGCAGTCGATTCTCGACACCGTGCCGGAAGCGATGATCGTGATCGACGAGCACGGCACCATGCAATCGTTCAGTGCGGCCGCCGAGCGGCTGTTTGGCCTCAAAGCCGGCGAAGCGGTCGGGCGCAACGTCAAGGTCCTGATGCCCGCGCCCTATCGCGATAACCATGACGGCTACATCAACCGCTACAAGGCCACCGGCGAACGACGTATCATCGGGGTCGGCCGCGTCGTCGTCGGCCAACGCAAGGATGGATCGACCTTCCCCATGGAGCTTGCCGTCGGCGAGATGAGATCCGGCGACCGCCGTTACTTCACCGGCTTCATCCGCGACCTGACCGAACGGCAAATGACGGAAGCGCGCCTGCAGGAGCTGCAGTCCGAACTGGTCCACATATCCCGGCTCACCGCCATGGGCGAGATGGCCTCGACGCTGGCGCATGAGCTCAATCAGCCGCTGTCGGCGATCTCCAATTATCTCAAGGGCTCGATACGGCTCCTGGAGGGAACAGGCGACGAGCGCTCAATCACCATGCGCGACGCTCTCAACAAGGCCGCCGACCAGGCAATGCGCGCGGGACAGATCATCCGGCGCTTGCGCGATTTCGTCTCGCGCGGGGAAAGCGAGCGCCGAGTCGAAAGCGTGACCAAGCTGGTCGAGGAAGCGAGCGCGCTGTCTCTGGTGGGCGTGAAGGACCGCGGCATTCGCGTGCAGTTCAAATTCGACCCGGCGGTCGACCTGGTGCTTGCCGATCGCGTGCAGGTGCAGCAGGTCCTCCTCAATCTGATCCGCAACGCCATGGATGCAATGGAGTCGTCGCGCACGCGCGACCTCGTGGTTTCGGTGGCGCCGGCCGACGCCGGCCACGTCAAGATCAGCGTCGCCGACTCGGGTTCCGGCATCGCTCCGGAAATCGCCGAGCAGCTATTTCAGCCCTTCATCACCACCAAGCGCCAGGGCATGGGCGTCGGACTGTCGATCTCGCGCACCATCGTCGAGGCCCATGGCGGACGGATCTGGGTCGAGCCAAATCCCGGCGGCGGAACGATCTTCAATTTCACGCTTGCCGCCGTCACCGAAGGGGGAATCGACGATGCCGCATGAGGCGATCATCTACGTCATCGACGATGACGACGCGGTGCGCCAGTCGCTCGAGTTCCTGCTCAAGACCGCCGGCATCACCGTGCGCGGCTTTGAATCCGCCAAGGCCTTTCTGGAGATTCTGCCGGAGATCCATTCCGGCTGCATCATCACCGACGTGCGCATGCCGGAGGTGACCGGCATCGACCTCTTGCGCCGCGTCAAGGAGCTCGAGCTCGACATTCCGGTCATCGTCATCACCGGCCACGGCGATGTCGCGCTGGCGGTGGAGGCGATGAAGATCGGCGCCGTCGACTTCCTGGAAAAGCCGTTCGACGACGACCTGCTGCTGGCGGCGGTGCGCTCGGCGCTGAACTCGGAAGCCGACGCCGCCAAGCGCAAGGCCGAGCATGCGGAGATCAACGAAAAGCTCGCGGCGTTGTCCAACCGCGAACGGCAGGTGCTCGAAGGCCTGGTCGCCGGCAAGGCCAACAAGATGATCGCCTTCGATCTCGGCATCAGCCCGCGTACCGTCGAGATCTATCGCGCCAACGTGATGACCAAGATGGCGGCGAACAGCCTGTCCGATCTGGTGCGCATGGCGATGATGGGAGGAATTCTGGAGAATTCGGACAAGGGGTAGCGAAGGGGCCTGAGCCGAGCGCCGCGCCCCGCCTTGATCCAGATCAGAGACCTTCTGCACTGTCTTCTGATATTCAGTGCGGTTGCCGGCTGACAAAGCCGGATCGGAACCATTCAGCCACATGCAAGAGGGGATATGATGGAGACCCTCGATGTACGAACCCACTGAGCCCCGGTTGCCGGCTCTCGCGTTTCTGTGGCCGGCAATAGTCGCCACCTCGGCAAGCAAGACCGCGTCGGCGATCGCGAGGCAGTTCGCCGCGCTCGCGCTGGGGCCGGACGGCGATCGCGCCGCCAATGAGCCGGCGCTGGCGACAGCGCACAGGACCGCTTTGGAACTCAGGGCGGTGGTCTTGCGCGATTTCAGCACCGCGCAAACCGGTGTGCCGGTACTGATCTGCGCTCCGTTCGCGCTACACGGGGCAGCGGTCGCCGATCTGGCGCCAGAACACAGCTTGGTCGCCGCATTGCGCAATGCGGGGTTGCAAAAGCTGTTCCTGGCCGATTGGCGTTCGGCCGGCGCCGATATGCAATTCCGCGGAATCGACGACTATCTCGCCGATCTCAATGTGCTGGTCGACCAGCTTGGCGGCCGCGTCGACCTGATCGGCCTTTGCCAGGGCGGCTGGCTGTCGCTGCTCTATGCAGCCCGGTTTCGCGACAAAGTACGCAAACTGGTCATTGCCGGCGCCCCCATCGACGTCCGTGCGGCGCAATCCGGATTGTCCACGCTGGTCGACGCCAGTCCGCCGCAACTGTTTCACGAACTTGTTCAAGTCGGCGAGGGCCGCGTGCTCGGGCACAAGGTTGCAAAATTCTGGGCACCGCTGACCGCCGAGACGCCGGAGGTTCATCAGCTTCTGGAGACAACCGCGCCGATCGGTTCGCCGGCATTCGCCCGCCTTGAGGCGAAATTCCGCGAGTGGTTCGCCTGGACGCTGGATCTGCCCGGCACCTATTATCTCGAAGTCGTCGAAAAAATTTACAGGGACAATGCGCTGGCGCGCGGCCGGTTTGTCGCGCTGGGGCTGACAATTAAGCTGCGCGAACTAACCGCGCCGCTTTTCCTGCTTGCAGCGGGCGAGGACGAATTGGTTGCGCCGCCGCAGCTGTTCGCGGCCGCACGCCTGGTCGGCACGCCGCCGAACCAGATACGCAAGGAAACCGCGCCCTGCCGGCATCTTGGACTTTTCATGGGCCGCAGGGTTCTCAACGAATATTGGCCAATGGTCGCGCATTGGCTGCTCGCCGCGTAATCATCCGTCTCAACCGAATGGGAGCTCCGCTTCTTTCGCGGGCCGCGCGCGCAATTCGCACCTCGGCAGCGAGCCTCAAATAACGCCAGGCCCCGGGCTGCCGGTCCTCCACCCTTGGGTCTCCCCTGGGGCGCTCGGACACGGCAGCAACGGGCCCTTCCGCGGTGGCTTCCTTGACAGGGCAGTTCTTCGCTTCAGTCAGATCCACGCCCCGAAGACGTCTCACTGCCTTACTTCGCCGCCCCTATCTACACACACAGCGGCAACCGCATACGAGCCGGTCAGCTCGCTTGCGACATTGATCTGAATCAAATTGCGCGGAAATATCGAATTGCCTGCGAGGCTTGATCCAACGCAAGGGCGGCGATCAAGTCCGGGCTTTAATGAGTGCGACGATGCCACAGAAACAATGAGAACAAGACCATGCCCGCACCCATCCAGGCAGAATTGCCCGCCGACAGCGATAACGTGCTGACGATTTCGCCGGAGAAAGTCTTCTTCGCGATCGTCAGGGCGCGCGAATTCGACGCCAAGGATGAGATCAGCGAACCGGATCCCGGCTCGAACCCGTCCGACGACATGGATGTCGCGGTGCTCGAAGATCACGACGACGATCCCGTGGTCGAAGAGCTCACCGCCTTCATCAATTCACTGTCGGAAGACGAACAGGTCGATCTCGTCGCCCTCGCCTGGCTCGGACGCGATGACTATTCCGCCAACGACTGGGCGGAAGTCCGCGCGGAGGCGGCGCGGGCGCACAACGAGCGGACCGCCGCGTACCTCCTCGGGATTCCGCAACTCGGCGACTTCCTCGAGGAAGGACTGTCGACGCTCGGCTACTCGTGTGAGGATTTCGAGCTGAACCGGCTTTAGGTACGCGCCCGCCGACACTTCGGGATTTTTTCGCCGGAACCGCCGCCCGGAAACAAACGGGGCCCGGCTGCCGTTGTGACGGCAATCACAGCATTCCGGATTTCCGCATTGTATTTTGATTCCAATACGTGGCGTTCAGTTTCCCAAGCGGCTCCCGTCGAGTTTTCGACAGCCTGCAATCTTGAGCCCCACCATGCGCCTCGACATTTCCAATTCATGGACGCCGACAGCGGAGAATATCAATACGCTGCCCGAGCCGTTGCGCCGTTACATTCATGATCTTCAGGCCAACGCCGATCTCGCCGAGACAATGCGGGAGAATTTCCGGCTGTGGCGGGAAATCGCAGTGCTGAAGAAAGAGATCGCCGTCAAGGCAAGCGAGCGTGAACGCCCGGCATTTTCGAACGATCTCGACATATTTTACTTCGGCAGCGAACGGTCGTGATCGATCATAGCGGCGCTCCGGCGCCCGCTCGCTTCGCCCGCCGCGAGGGCGAAGGCAAACGCAAATCGCCCGGCGTCCAATTCAGCTCCCGTTCAGCTCGCGCCGCACGATCGCCGCCCCTTCGCTCATCGCCTTGAGCTTGCCGAAGGCGGTCTCGCGCGGCAGGTATTTCATGCCGCAGTCGGGCGCTACGACGAGCCGCTCGGGCGGCAGGTGCTTGAGCGCCGCCCGAATGCGCCCGGCAACGGTTTCGGCGGTCTCGATCGAAAGATCGCCGAGGTCGAGCACGCCGAGCATGACGATTTTGTTCGGCAGATCCTTCAGCACGCCGAGATCCAGTTTCGGCTGCGCCGCCTCGATCGAGATCTGCTGCGCCGTCGTTTCGGCCAGGCGCGCCAGAAACGGATAGTGGTCCGGCTTCTTCTGATCGACGACCGCCGCATAGCCGAAACACAGATGCACGACCGTCGGCACCTTGAGCCCTTCCAGGGCGCGATTGATCGCCGGGACGGCGATCCTTTGCGCCGCAGCCGGATCGTTGCGCAGCCAGGGCTCATCGAGCTGGATGACGTCGGCTCCCGCCGCCTCGAGCGCGCGCACCTCCTCGTTCACGGCAACGGCGAAATCCATGACCATCTCGTCGTCGTCCTTGTAGAAATCATTCTTGACCTGCTGCGCCATCGTGAAGGGGCCGGGGAGCGTGATCTTCGCTTTTCGCGCGGTATTGCGGCGCAGGAACTCCATGTCGCGAACCTCGACCGGGCCCGCGCGCCTGATCTTTCCGGTCACCCGCGGCACCGAAATCGAATAGTGCTGGCGATGAACGGTGGCGGGGTTGTCGTTGTCGACGCCGCCGAGCGCGGTGGCAAACCGGTTGGAATAGCTCTCGCGGCGCATCTCACCGTCGGTGATGATATCGATGCCGGCGCGCTCCATGTCGCGAATGGCAAGAATGGTGGCGTCGTCTTGCGCCTGTTCGAGATAGGCATCGGGGACGCGCCATATGTCGCGCAGCCGTACCCGCGGCACGATATTCTTGCGCAGCAATTCCCGATCGACGAGCCAGTCCGGCTGCGGGTAGCTTCCAACCACGGTCGTCGGCAGCAAAGTGTCAGGCATAAGTGGCCTCGAGTGTTGTTATTGCAATTGAGAACTGGCGTGTGCCGCCGATCGGACCGCGGGCGCGGACAGGAACGGCCCCGAGCACGCGGCTCGAGGCCTTTTTGTCGCGTCAGAGCTTCGGCGTTTTGCCCTCGTAATCGATCAGCTTGCCGACCGCCTTGTAACCGGTGCCGTCGAACTGAAACAGCTGCATGGCTTCGATCGGGAACTGATCGACGCCCTCCTTGGTGGTGAGCTTGATGCCGGGATACAGAAGGCCGAGCTCGATGCCGTTCATGTTACGCGCCGCGGCCAGCAGCGCCTCATGCGTCGGCGCCTTCATGTTCTCCATGACTTTCACCATCGCGTCGGCGATGACGTAGCCCATCTGACCCAGCGAGTCGTTCTTGTCGAAGCTCGGCTTGAACTTCTCGTAATCGGCCAGGTACTTCTGGACGCCCGGGTCGTTGACGAAGTCGGGAGAGCCGACCGGCTTGACGAATTGCCCGGTCAGGACGCCGACGGACTTGTCCAGCCCGGCGGCCTTCAACGTGGTGATCGACGAGCCCGCATAGGTGACGAAAGTCAGCGGCTTCCATCCCGAATCGTGGGCGAAACTTATCGCTTGAGCAACCGCCTTGCCCGCGATCGCAACCAGCAAGGTATCGGCGCCGGACGCCTTGAGATTCGTCATCTGCGTATCGACGGTCGGGTCGGTGGTCGCGGCCGATTGCTCGCCGACGAGCTTGACGTCGCTGCCGGCGATGGCCTTCTTGAAGCCGTCGAGGAAGTTCAGGCCGAAGTCGGTGTTGATGTAGAGGATGCCGACCTTGGCGTTCGGCTTGTAGGTCTGCAGATATTTGGCGTAGATCGCCGCCTCCGTGGTGAACGACGGCACGAGCATCGTGCCCCACGGATTCTGCTTCTCGTCGCCCCACTCGTAGATGCCCGAATAGATGAAGATATTCGGGATATGCTTTTCCGCGATGTACGGCTTGATCGCCTGGTTCTGCGGCGTACCGACCGATCCGACAAAGGCGAAAATGCCCATCTGCTCGACCATGCGCCGCGCATTGGTCACCGTTCGCGGCGGCTCGTTGGCGTCGTCCTGAATGACGAGATCGACCTTGCGGGTCTTGCCGTCGCCCATCTTCACGCCGCCTTCGGCGTTGACTGCCTTGAATTTCAACTCGACGCCCAGGGCCTCGTGCCCGACCACCGCCACCGGACCGGACATCGGCGCCTGCGTTCCGAGCTTGATCGAGGTGTCGGTAATGCCCTGCTCCTCCGCGACCGCCGGCACAGCCACCGTGGCGAAAAGGGACGCCAGGAGAATCGATGCGGTTGCGCCGATCTTCAGAGAACTGCTCATGTCTATTTCCTCCTTACACGTTTGTTGTCTTTTGGTGATCCAACGACACCCGCTGCGCGCCCGGCGTACCGGCCCAGGCGCCCAGAAGGTGAATGAACGATTTCGCCAGCCCGACAATTCCCTCCTTCGCCACCAGCATCATGCCGATCAATACGACGGCGTAGACGATACCGGCGCCCGCGAGGCTGATATTGGACGACCAGTCCGGCAGAAAGATAACGAACAACGCGCCGATGAACGCGCCGCCGATGCTGGTTATGCCGCCGACGATCGAGCCGACGAGGAAGTCGAACGACTTCGTCATCTGAAACGACTCGGGGCTGACAAAGCCGTTGACCAGCGCAAACAGCGCCCCGCCGAATCCGGCGAACGCGGCGCTGACCGCAAACGCCACGATCCGCGTCGCCGCCAGATTGATGCCGACGGCTTCGGCGATCAGATCGTTGTCGCGGCTCGCCCGCAGCGCGCGCCCGGTATTGCCGCTCAGCAAACGCCGCGCAACCAGCACATAGAACACGGCGCCGAGCAGGCAAATGTAATAAAGATAATTGTCCTGGCTGATGCTCCAGCCGAACGGCACCAGCGGCTTCTGGAAGCTGATGCCCATGGCGCCCTTGGTGATGGGTTCAAGCCGGAGCGCCATCGGCGGCGTGATCACCGCCAGCCCGAACGTGATGAAGGCGAGCGGCAGTCCCTGCCAGCGCAGCGCCGGGATGCCGACGAACAATCCAAAAGCCGCGGCGATCGCCACCGACAGAGGGATGGTCAGAAACGGGTTGATCCCGTAGCGCGTGGTCATAATCGCGGTGGTATAGGCCCCGAGCGCAAAGAACACGCCGTGCGCGACCGAGATCTGGCCGTTAAAGCCCATCAGGATGTTCAATCCGAGAATGGCGATCGCGTAGGTCAGGGCGACGCTGACCTCGTAGACGACGAAGCTCTTGAAAAACAGCGGCACAAACAGAAAAGCGACGCCGAGGGCAATGAGCCCGACATTGTTCAGCGTCGCTTCGGACTTTTGATTGCTCATGCCCTGATGACCGCCGTGCGTCCGAAGAAGCCTTGCGGCCGGACCAGAAGGACGAGCGCCATCAGGATGAATGGAACCCCGACCTTCAATTCTGCGCCGATGAACGGAACGAACGTCGCGGCCAGCGACTCGGCGACCCCGATGACCAGGCCGCCGACGATCGCGCCGATGGGGCTGTCCCATCCGCCGAGCGTCGCCGCCGACAACGAATAGATCAGCACCGACACCATCATCGGCGGCGTGAGATAAAGGCTCGGCGCCACCAGAACGGCGGCGACGAATCCGAACACGGTCGCTAAGCCCCAGCCAAGGGTGAGCATGGAATCGACTTCGATGCCGACGAGCGGGCTCTTTTCACGCTCGGCGGCCGAGGCCCGCAGCGCGAGGCCAATCCGCGTGAAGCGGAACATCGCGGTGAGGCCGAGCGCGAGGGCGCATACCGTCAGCAGGATTCCAAGATTGTTGGCGGTGATGCGCACGCCGCCGACCGTCCATGTCACGGCCGGGAACAGGCGCGGAAACGCGTAGGTGTCCGTTCCCCAGATCAGGAGACAGACCGCCTCGAACCCGATGAAGAGCCCGATGCAGAGGTTGACGATCGTGCTTTCCCTGGCCGAGAGCGCCGGCCTGATGATTAGCCGAAACACCAGCGCGCCGATCAGAAAGCTTCCCACCGCGCCGAGCGCCAGACTGACGAGAAAAGGTACGCCCCACTGGCAGAGCTGCCACACCAGATAGGTCGAGAAGGTCGCCATCTCGCCCTGCGCGAAGTTGACGATGCGCGTCGAGCGATAAACGAGCACCAGCGCCAGCGCCATCGAGGCGTAAATGCCGCCCGAACCGATGCCCTCGACGATCTGCTGCAGAAACAACTGCACGGTCAGTGCCCCAGATACGCGTGTCGGATTTGTTCGTTCTGCCGCAGTTTTTCGGCGCTGCCGTGCAGGCCGATGCGGCCGCTTTCGAGGACATACGCATAATGGGCAATGCGCAGCGTCAGATGGGCGTTCTGCTCCACCAGCAGGATTGTCATGCCGTTTTCCTTGTTGAGGCGCGCGAGCAGCGCGAAAACTTCGTGCGTGATCGTCGGAGCAAGGCCGAGTGACGGCTCGTCGCACATCAGGATGCGCGGGCGCGCCATGAGGGCTCGGGCAACCGCCAGCATTTGCTGTTCACCGCCGCTCAGGCTCCCGGCAAGCTGATGGCGGCGCTCCGACAGGCGGGGAAACACATCGTACCAGCGCTCCATGTCGCTGCGCACCTGCGCCTGCGGCAAGCTGTGTCCACCCAGCTGCAGATTTTCCTCGACCGTGAAGTTAACGAAAGTGCCGCGCCCCTGCGGCACGTGCGCGATGCCGCTGCGTTGCCGTCGTGCGGCGCTCAGGCCGCCGACATTTTCGCCGGCAAATTTGACCGCGCCGGAGAGCGGTATCATTCCGGAAATGGCGCGTAATGTCGTCGTCTTCCCGGCGCCGTTCGCTCCAAGCAAAGCAACGATGGCGCGCTCCGGCACGAAGAAATTGATGTCACGCAGGACGTTGACGGGGCCGTATCCCGCCGACACGTTGCTGACTTCGAGAATGTTCACGCCGCTTCTCCAAGGTACGCGGCGATCACGGCCGGATTTTCCCGGATGGCTGACGGGGGCCCTTCCGCCAGGTTCTTGCCGAGGTGAAGCACGACCAACCGTTCGCAGATATCCATGACGAGGCCCATGTTGTGCTCGACAAGAAGCACGGTGAGGCTGAATGCCTCCCTGAGACGATTGATCAGCCGGCCGAAATCGACCAGTTCGCCGTGGTTTAGGCCTGCCGCCGGCTCGTCGAGCAGCAGCAATTTTGGCTGCGAGGCGAGCGCGCGGGCAATTTCGACATGCTTGAGCGTCCCGAACGGAAGGTTCCCTGCTTTTTCGTCCGCCACCGCGCCCAATTCGAGCTCGCGCAAGATGCCGCGGCAGAACGACGCCAGCTTGTCCTCCTCGTCGTCGAAGGCCCAGGGCCGTACCACCGTATCGACAAACCGATGGTGATTGAGATGGTGGGTGCCGAGCATCACGTTGTCGAGCACCGACATGTCCAGATACAGGCCGACGTTCTGGAACGTTCTGGCGATGCCGAGCGAGATGATGCGCCGCGCCGGAATCTGATCGATGCGCTGGCCGGCAAATTCGATCGAGCCGCCGACAAGCGGATTGAGACCGGTGATGCAATTGAACAGCGTCGTCTTGCCGGCGCCGTTGGGACCGATCAGGCCGCAAATCTCTCCGCCGGACACAGTGCAGGACACCTCGTCGAGCGCCTGAACGCCGCCAAAACGCACGGAGGCCGAGCGGACATCCAGGAGCAGACTGCCGCGGCTGCTAGCCATCGAATATCCCGCTGTTTGAGCGCAGCCGTCTGCGCAGGGGCGAACCTGGGCCCGTCGAACCCGCGTGGGATCGGATCAACCCTTCACTCTCGTACCGCGTTTCCATCCATACGTTTTGTTATTAAAAAAAATATATTCCCGATGCCCGGGGCTGTCTAGTCGACCCCGGCGGTGAGCGCCTCCAGATTTTGACAGAGAATCTCGACGGTCGTCATGTAATGACGTTCGAGCATGGTGGTTGCTTCGCGCACATCGCGCGCCACCGTCGCGCGTGCAATCGCGCTGTGCTCGCCCGCCACGTCTCGCGTCAAACGGGCAACCTTCTTCTGCGACAATCCCTCCAACGCGCGATACCGCTCGGTCTGCTCGAAAAGAATGGCCTGAAAGCGCAGCAGCCATTCCGACCCGCAAGGTTCGAGCAATGTCCGGTGAAACTGGCGATGCAGCAGTGCCCAGCCGCCGTCAACAACATCGGCTCCGCGCTTGAACAGCGGCGCCTGCGCCAGCCGGCGATTGCTGTCGCTGACCTTTTGCGTCCACTCCGCAGAGCCGTTGCGGATGGCCCACCGCAAGGCCTCGCATTCGATCAAAACCCTTGTCTTGGTGATATCGATGAGCGCGGTCACCGACACCGGCGCGGCCCTGAATCCGCGCTGCTCGTTGAATACGACCAGCCCTTCCGACACCAGGCGCGACAACGCCTCGCGCACGGCGCCGGGGCTGACGCCGTAGAACTCCGCGAGGTCCGCGATCTTGAGTTTGGCGTTGGGCAGGTAGGCGCCCCTGACAATGTCATTCTTCAGCGCCTTGACGACGCCGGCCGTCAGGCTCTTGAATTCCCGGTCCGGAAACAGCGACTTGGCGAGCAGGCGCGCGCCTTTGCGCTTCGCCGGCACCAAGCGATGCGCGGCAGCCTTCGGCATGCTCAATTCGGCGCTTCTTGCCGCGCGACGTCTCGACGGCTCACTCGTTTCGCCCAACTTCATGGTTCGGCGCCCCCGCTATAACCAAATCCGGCGCGTGCAATTTGCGCCGCAGTGCCTCGTCGTCAAAAAAATATTTTTTGACGCTGCCCTACCGGTAGCCCATAATGGCAAAAAATTCCAGAGGAAGCGCCCCGCTCGCCTGCAAAATCCGCTCGGGATGAGCGCAGCGCCTGCGAATATGTTCACAGCCGTTGCCCGACGATCGGGCAATTGCCGGTCCGTAGAAAGAGAGAGGCTTGCCGATGTCCATTCCGCAAACGAATTTTTCTCCGCCTTTCAACATCACCCGCGCGGGCCATATGGTTTTCACCTCGCGCGATCTCGCGCGCAGCAGGAATTTTTACGTCGAAGTCATCGGCCTTCTGGTCACGGAAGAGGACGCCAACACCGTTTATTTGCGCGGCGTGGAAGAGGCCTGCCACCACAGCCTCACGCTGAAGAAGACAGCCGACAAGCCGGTCTGCGAGCGTGTCGGTCTTCGCGTCTTCACCGATGAGGACCTCGACAAGGCCAAGGCGCATCTCGATCGCATCGGCAGCCCGGCCAAATGGGTGAGCGTGCCGCATCAAGGGCGCACGCTGCACTACACCGACCCTTCGGGAATTCCGGTCGAATTGTGCGCCTCGATGGAAACGCGCCCGCGGATGCACACGCTGATCAAGGACCACAAGGGCGCCGCCGCAAGACGAATGGATCACTACCAGATCCTGGTCCCGGACGTGCGCAAGGCGGCAAGCTTTTACATGGACCTCGGCTTTCGCATCTCCGACTACATGGCGATCGAGGGCACGGACGAGATCGTCGCGACCTTCCTGCACCGGAAGGACAATCCGTGGGATCTTGTCTTCCTCACGCGCGAGGGCCCGCGCTTCCACCACTTCGGTTATGTCATCGAGTCGATGAGCGACATGATCCGCGCCTGCGACGTCGCCGCCAATACCGGCTTTGCCAAGAGCATCGAGCATGGCCCCGCGCGCCACGGCGCGTCGCACTCGTACTACACCTATCTCCGCGACCCCGACGGTCACCGCTGCGAATTGCTGCTGCCCGCGGTGCAACTGATCGACATCGACGATGGACCGGTGCGTTACGACATCTCGCCCGGCTTCAGCGAGAATGCCTGGGGTTATGTGGCGCCGAAGACCTGGGTCGAAGAAGCGTCGATCTTCCCCGGCGCAACGCTGACGGCGCCGAAGGTTGCCGGCATGTTCGCCAAGCAGCCGACGGCCGACACGCAAAAGGCGGTCGAGTCAGCCGCGGCGGCGCACGTCGACGCCTAGAGTCCGGCGCCAACCGCAGGCGATCGAACCCCGCGCGACCGGCGCCACCCGACGGCGCCTGTGCAGGACTTGGGGAAACCCCGCAGAACTTCATGGCGAGCATGAGACGGATTGAACCGGTCCACCCGAACGAGATGAACGATCTGCAAAAGCGGATCGTGCATGACATCGCCAGCGGCCCGCGCCGGCAGGTCGGCGAATTGATGTTGTTGTGGCTTCACAGCCCCGTGCTCGCCGATCTGGTGCAAAAAGTCGGCGCCTATTTTCGTGCCGGCACCAGCCTGCCGCAGCACATCATGGAAATGATCGTCCTCCTGGTGGCGCGGCACTGGAACTGCGAATACGAATGGGTCGCGCATGAGCCGCTGGCGCGGGCGAAGGGGCTCAAACCGGAAATCATCGAGGCGATCCGGCGCGGCAGCGCGCCGATCTTCACCGATCCGGCCGAAAAAGCCGCCTATGACTTCACGCGATCGATGCTCGACACCCAGCAGGTATCGGACGAGATCTTCAACCGCGTGCTCGCCACGCTCGGCAAGAACGGCTTCATCGACATGTCCATCCTCATCGGTCATTACATTCACGGCGCCATCGTGATCAACGGCGTCCGCCAGGCCCGCCCCGCGAATACGCCGGCGCCGTTCGAGACGGCGTGAGCGGTTCGGCTTCGACCGCCGTTCCTTTGCCAAGACAGGCGCGCCATGAATGACCTCGAAAGGCTCGCAATCGAACATGACTGCATAAAGCTCATGGTCGGCTACTGCGTCCATGCCGACCACGATCAGGCGGACGAGTTCGCCGCGCTGTTCGCCGAAGACGGCGTCTGGGTGCAGGGCTCCGGCGGCGAGATCCGCGGCCGCGACGCGCTGCGCGCCTATATCCGCGGGCGGCCCGGGCGCACCCTCACCCGC
>DATJYA010000355.1:0-6644 GCA_035499835.1 Pseudolabrys sp. | reverse complement strand
AAGAACAACAGGCTCTTGAACACCGAATGATTGAACACATGGAAGAGCCCGGCGGTGAGCGCCAGCGCCGCGGCGACCGGCATGCCATGCGCCTTGAAGGCGAGCGCGAGGCCGAGCCCGATATAGATGATGCCGATGTTTTCGACGGTGTGATAGGCGAGCAGCCGCTTGAGATCGTGTTGCATCAGCGCGTAAAGCACGCCCATTACCGCGGTAATGCCGCCGATGCCGAGCACCAGCATGCTCCACCACCAGTCCGGCGGGCCGAGCAGGTCGAACACGATGCGGATGAAGCCGTAGACCGCGACCTTGGTCATCACCCCGCTCATCAGCGCGGAGACATGGCTTGGCGCCGCCGGATGCGCGAGCGGCAGCCAGGCATGCAAGGGCACGACGCCCGATTTCGAGCCGGCGCCGATCATCGCCAGCATCAGTACGATCGCGGCCAATGCGACCGAAAGGTGCGATTGGCGAATGGCCTCGAAGGCGTATTTGCCGCCCGAACCGGCCAGCAGGCCGAAGGCGAGCAGCAGCGACAGCGTGCCGAAGCTCGCCATCAGCAGGTAGACGTAACCCGCGCGGATATTCTCGCGATCCTGATGATGCGCGATGACCAGCGCCCACGACGACAGCGACATGAATTCCCACGCCGCCAAGAAGCTGAAGGCATCGTCGGCGAGCACCACCAGATTCATGGCGGCGAGATAGGCGGGGTAGAACGGCAGCACGCGCTGCGGCTGCTCTTCGTGGCGCCCATAGCCGAGCGCGTACAAGCTTGCCGCCGCGCCGCCGAGATTGACCACGATGAGGAAGAAAGCCGCGAGCGCATCGATGCGGAAATGCGCGCCCAGCCACGGCAGGCCGAGCGGCAGCGCTGTCGCGGAAACGGCGGCTGGCTGGCCGAAAAGGCTCGCCAGCGCAATAACGCACAGGGAGAGCGAGGCGACAAGGGCGGCGCCATACACAACGCTGCTGGCGCGCGGCGAGGCGGCCAGCACAATGGCGACAGGGGCGAGCGCCAGAAGCACCGCCACGCCGTAAAGCGCGTACGTGACCATCATGCTCCGGGCGCTCCCTTGAGCCGCACGCCGCGCCCGCCGCCACCCGATGTGGCGCCGTCGCCGATCAATTCGATGCCGTTGGTGGCAAGCGCCTCGACCAACTTCATCAACGAATCGACGTTGCCACGGACGACGCCGTCGCTCGCCTCCATGCGCTGGATGGTCGGGAGCGAAAGCCGGGAGCGGTGGGCGAGTTCGCGCTGGTCGATGCCGAGCAATGCTCGGGCGGCCCGCATTTGGCCGGAGGTAATCATGCCGCTAGACCCCCGAATGGAGCCTCAATAATGATATGTAGTGCCCTTATAATAACAGTTCAGGCATTAGAAAAGAGGTTTTAAACATAACAGACTTGCGACCGCATCAAGCGCGCCAAAACGCCCGACTTTTGCTACGCCGGAGCCCGCCGGGCCGAGCGGACACCTTCGGCCAGTGCGGCCACGACGCTGGTGACGGCTTTCACTGTGCCAGGGCCGCCCTTGCCGTTCTTGTCGAGGCTCAACCGCAGCGCGTCGACCAGCGCCGAGCCGACCACCACGCCATCGGCGCCCAGCGCGATGGCGCGGGCGCTGGCGGCATTCTTCACGCCAAAGCCGACCGCCACCGGAAGCTTGGTGTGGCCTTTGATGCGCGCGACCGCGGCCGTCACCTTGGAAGTATCGGGAATCGCCGAGCCGGTGATGCCGGTGATCGAAACGTAATAGACGAAGCCCGAGGTGTTGTTGAGCACCGCCGGCAGGCGCCTGTCGTCGGTGGTCGGCGTGGCGAGACGGATGAAATTCAAACCCGCTTTCAGCGCCGGCAGGCAAAGCTCCTCGTCTTCCTCCGGCGGCAAGTCGACGACAATGAGCCCATCGACGCCGGCGGCTTTCGCATCGGCAAGGAACCTGTCGACGCCATAGATGTAGATCGGGTTGTAGTAGCCCATCAGCACGATCGGCGTCGCGTCATCACCCTTGCGGAATTCGCGGACGAGCTGAAGCGTCTTGATCATCGTCTGCCCGCCGCGCAGCGCGCGCACGCCGGCGGCCTGGATTGCCGGCCCGTCCGCCATCGGATCGGTGAACGGCATGCCGAGCTCGATCACATCGGCGCCGGCTTTCGGCAGCGCCTGGGCGAGCGCCAGCGAGGTCGCATAGTCGGGGTCGCCGGCCATGGTGAAGGTCACCAGCGCCGCGCGGCGTTCATCTTTCAGCGCGGCAAAGCGTCGTTCGATGCGCGTCGTCATGGCTGTGGGCTTAGTCGTTCCGGGCCGCTACGGCAACGGGGGTAGATGGGTACCTTGCGGGCCACAGTCGCCTTGTGATTGGCTCCGCGGCGGGGCTTCGGGGAATAGAAATGGCTCTGGAAAAATCGAAGGATCCAGCGGAGTTCGCCGATTTCGAGCGAACCGGCTGGCAGAAGCAGATCGCCGGCTATGACGGCGGCATTGGCATGGTGTCACGCCAGACCGTCGAGCCCATGCTGAACGCGGCAAGAGTCGTCCCCGGCATGCGGGTGCTCGATATTTGTTGCGGCCCCGGAATGCTGAGCGACGGCGCGGTCAAGCGCGGTGCCCACCCCGTCGGCCTCGACTTTCCCGACGTCGTCAAGCTCGCGGGCACGCTGGTGCCGGCCGCCGAATTTCAAGCCGGCGATGCACAGGATCTGCCCTTTCCCGACAACTCGTTCGACGCCATTGTCTGCGGCTACGGCATCCTGCATGTGCCGGACGCGGAGAAGGCGTTGCGCGAGATGCTGCGCGTGCTCAAACGCGGCGGCCGCGCCGCACTGAGCAGTTGGGACATCGAGACACCAAACGCCGGCCTCGGTCTCATCTACGCGGCGGCCAAGGCGCACGCCAATCTGAACATCAAGCTGCCGCACGGGCCCGATATTTTCCAGTTCAGCACGCGGGATAGAATGCGCAGTGCTCTTGCCGATAACGGCTTTTCCGATATCGAGGCGATTCAGTCGCCACAGGACTGGCGCGTGGCTTCCGCCCAGCAAATGATCGACGCGATTTACGAAGGCACGGTGCGCACGCGCGCTATCCTCGACGCGCAGACCCCGGCGCAGAAAGAAGCGATCCGCGCGGCGCTCGAGAAGTCCATTGCCGGATTGCGCAGCGGCAGCGGCTATATCGTGCCGATGACCGCCGTGATCGGCAGCGGCGCCAAGCCCTAGCTGCGTTTGGCGAGCCAGGCGGCGACTGAATCGAGATCCTTGTCGCCGCGGCCGGACAGGTTGACCACCATCAGGTGGTTCTTCGGTTTTTGCGGAGCGAGATCGAAGACACGGGCGAGCGCATGTGCCGGCTCCAGCGCCGGGATGATGCCCTCGAGCTTGCTGCACAACTGGAACGCCGCCACTGCCTCGTCGTCCGTCGCCGACAGGAACGTCACCCGCCCCATGTCGTTGAGCCAGGCGTGCTCCGGCCCGATGCCGGGGTAGTCGAGGCCGGCTGAGATCGAGTGCGCTTCGATGATCTGGCCGTCGTCGTCCATCAGCAGATACGTGCGGTTGCCGTGCAGCACGCCGGGCCGCCCGCCGGCGATCGAGGCCGCGTGCTGACCGCTGGGCAGGCCATGGCCGGCGGCCTCGACGCCGTAGATTTCAATGCCCGGCTCGTCGAGAAACGGGTGAAAAAGCCCCATGGCGTTGGAGCCGCCGCCGATGCAGGCAATCAGCGAATCCGGCAGGCGGCCTTCGGCGGCCATCATCTGCTCGCGCGTCTCGCGGCCGATGATCGACTGGAAATCGCGCACCATGGCCGGATAGGGATGCGGGCCGGCGACGGTGCCGATGCAGTAGAAGGTGTCAGCGACGTTGGTCACCCAGTCGCGCAACGCCTCGTTCATCGCATCTTTCAGCGTCTTAGAACCCGACTCGACGGCGCGAACCTCGGCGCCGAGCATCTTCATCCTCAGCACGTTCGGCTTCTGCCGTTCGACGTCGACCGCGCCCATGTAGACGATGCAGGGCAGGCCGAATTTGGCGCATAGCGTCGCCGTCGCCACGCCGTGCATGCCGGCGCCGGTCTCGGCGATGATGCGCGTCTTGCCCATGCGCCTGGCCAGCATGATCTGGCCGAGCACATTGTTCACCTTGTGCGCGCCGGTGTGGTTGAGCTCCTCGCGCTTGAAATAGATTTTGGCGCCGCCACAGTGCCGGGTCAGCCGTTCGGCGAAATAAAGCGGCGACGGACGGCCGACATAGGTCGCGAGATAGCCGTCCATCTCCCGCTGAAACTGCGGATCGGTCCTGGCCTGCGCATAGGCCTTTTCCAGATCGAGGATCAGCGGCATCAGCGTCTCGGCGACGAAGCGGCCGCCATAGATGCCGAAATGGCCGCGTTCGTCCGGCCCGGTACGGAAGGAATTGGGACGCGGCACGCTCATATGCGGCTCACGACGTCGGATTCGCCGAGCTGCAGGATGTCGGCGGAGCGCGCGGCGGTGATGAAAGCATGGATCTTGTCGGCGTCCTTCTCGCCGGGCGCGCGCTCGACGCCGGAGGAAACGTCGACGCCGGGCGCCTTGGTGATGCGCAAGGCTTCGGCGACGTTGTCGGCGTTAAGGCCGCCCGACAGCAAATAGGGAACGCCGGGATTGACGCCCCTGAGCAGCGTCCAGTCGAACGACTTGCCGAGACCGCCGGGACGCGTTGCATCGACCGGCGCGCGCGCGTCGAACAGCAACTGGTCGGCGACATTGGCAAACATGCGGATCGGCGACAGATCGGCGCGCTCGGCAATCGGCAGCGCCTTGATCACCGGCAGGCCGAAGCGTGTGCGCACCACCGCCACCCGCTCCGGCGTTTCCTTGCCATGCAGTTGCAGCATGTCCGGCTGCAACGCTGTGACGATGTCGCGCAGCATGTCGTCATTGGCATTGACCGTGAGCGCGACCTTGCCGGCCCGGCCCCTGACGTGAGCCCCAAGCGCAGCCGCCGCTTTCAGCCCGAGGTTGCGCGGGCTCGGCGCGAAAAACACGAAGCCGACCAGGTCGGCGCCGGATTCCGTCGCGACGTCAATAGCTTCGGGGGTCATGAGACCGCAAATTTTGATTACGAGCGGCATCGGCTTGGGTTCTACCCGCTTCTCCGCATCGCCGCAAAGCGCCTCAGGCAACCGGGGGTGAAATGCCGAGCGGCGGGCCTGGCGCCCCTTGCGGCGGGCGCGCGGCGGTATCCACGCGGCGACGCAGCGCATCGTGCTCCTGATGCAGGGAGCGGAACTCGCTCTCGATCCGGCGCGCGGTGCGCCGCCACTTGCCCTGACGCAGCCAGGCGGCAAAGCCGCCGACCACGACGCCGAGGATCAGCGCTACGAAGAGCACGATGAACAGCGGCAGCGTCACCGCGTAAGCCGGATTGGTCGGCGAGAACGGATCGAACGTCACCGTCACCGCCTGGCGGTTGGCCACCGCAAAGGCGACGATGACCACGACCAGCGGCACGACGATAATGGCGGTGACGATTTTGCGCAGCATATCAGCTTCGTGTCCCGGATGCAGTGCGGCGCGAAGCGATGCACTGCTGATCCGGGACCCACCGGCACTTTCGGCTTTCATCTGGGTCCCGGTTCTGCAGCGCGGCACTTCGCGCCGCGCCGCGCACGGGAAACGACATCAGAGATCGCCCGACAGATCTTTCCACTCAGGATTTCCCTTTTCGATCAGCTGGACTTTCCAGGCCCGGCGCCATTTTTTCAAGGCGCGCTCTCGTGCCCGGGCTTCGAGGATCGATGAATACTCCTCGACGTACACCAATCTGTCCACGCCGTATTGGCACGTGAAACCAGGCACTGCACCGGCTTTATGCTCGCTCACTCGGCGACTCAAGCTGTTGATAACGCCGACATAGAGCGTCCCGTTACGCTGACTGGCGAGAATGTAGACGAAATATTCGTCCGACATCGACTCACTAAGAGTTAAAGCGCTTCGCGCTTTTCTCCTGGATCCCGGATCGGCGCTCGCGCTCGCGCGCTTGTCCGGGAAACACATCACACCGGCGGCGTCTTGTTCAGCCGCTCGCGCATTTCCTTGCCGGTCTTGAAGAACGGCACCGACTTCTTCTCGACCGAGACGTGGGCGCCCGTGCGCGGATTGCGCCCGGTGCGGGCCGGCCGATGCTTGACCGAGAAAGCCCCGAACCCGCGCAGTTCGACACGGTCGCCCTTGGCCATGGCGGCCGTGATCTCGCCGAGGATGGCGTTGACGATGTTCTCGACGTCGCGCTGGTAAAGATGAGGATTCTGGGAGGCGATGCGCTGGACAAGCTCAGACTTGATCATGTTGCCGCCCTACCCCGATCAATTGGAACTTGGAGGGTGCCAAAGCGCCAAGAGACCGTCAAGGTTGAGTCGCTCCACCGCCTGCACCGCGCCCCACTCCTCGAGGTGCTGCGCAAAGGCCGAAAGGCCGACCGCCTGGAAGGTCCAGGCCGCCATGTGCAGGAAGGAAAGCTCGCTGAAACGCGGTTCGAGGGAATAGTCGCGTACCGGCGTCGAGGCCGTGATGTGATTTTCCTTCTCAAGCCAGGCGAGCGCGGTCTTTTCGTTGCCGAGATCGTCCACCAGCTTCAGACCTTTGCCCTGACGGCCGG
>DATJYA010000354.1:0-2993 GCA_035499835.1 Pseudolabrys sp. | reverse complement strand
GTTCGCCATTCCGCCTTTCGTGCTGCCGGGGCCCGAACTCGTATTCAACACGCTCTTCGCCGATGCCGGCCTGCTCTGGCATTCGCTGCTGGTCACGCTCACCACCACCTTCGAGGGCTTCGTGCTCGCGGCCATCGGCGGCATCGGCCTCGCCATCCTGTTCAGCCAGTCGCGGCTGATCGAATATTCGCTCTATCCTTATGCGGTGATCCTGCAGGTGACGCCGGTCGTCGCCATCGCGCCGCTGCTGCTGATTTACCTGCCGCAGCCCCTGGCGGTGCTCGCCTGCGCCTGGATCGTCGCCTTTTTCCCGGTGCTCGCCAATACGACGCTCGGCCTCGCTTCCGTCGACCACAATCTCATTGCGCTGTTCGAGCTCTATAAGGCCTCGCGCTGGCAGATGCTGTGGCAGCTCAAGCTGCCGGCGGCCTTGCCGCAGATGCTCGCCGGCTTGCGCATCGCCGGCGGGCTGGCGCTGATCGGCGCGGTGGTCGCCGAAATTGCCGCAGGCTCGGCCGGCGCCGGCTCCGGGCTCGCTTACCGCATCGCCGAATCCGGCTACCGCCTCAACATCCCGCGCATGTTCGCGGCGCTGCTGTTGCTGTCGCTTGCCGGCGTCGCGATTTACTTCGCGCTGTCGCTGGTCAACTATTTGTGCCTGCGCCGTTGGCACGAAAGTGCGGTGCGGCGCGAGCTTTAGCGCATGATCCCGAAAAGTGGGAACCGGTTTTCGGTCAAGATCATGCGCCGATCAAAGCGCGTATTGCGTGACGGCGCCGAGCAGCGCCATGACGACGACGATCTCGATCAGGCCGCGGTGGAAGCGGAACGCAAGCACGGCGGCGGTCACGGCGAGCACGGCGGCATGGGTGTCGAGCGCGCGCGCATCGAAGGCGAACCAGCGCAGCGGCCCGTAGTGCATCTCGGTCACGCTGCCGAACAGTACGTGCAGCGCGAACCAGACCGACAGGTTGAGGATGACGCCGACGACGGCGGCGGTGATGGCGGCGAGCGCGCCGGCGAGCCGCCGATTGCCGCGCAGCTCCTCGATGAACGGCGCGCCGGCGAAAATCCAAAGCATCGACGGCACAAACGTGACCCAGGTCGTCATCGCCGCGCCGAGCAGGCCGGCGGTGAGCGGCGAGAGCGGCGCGGCGTTGCGGAAGGCGGCGATGAAGCCGACGAATTGCGTGACCAGGATCAGCGGGCCGGGCGTGGTCTCGGCGAGGCCGAGACCGTCGACCATTTCCGGCGCGGTGAGCCAGCCCTGCGCCTCCACCGCCCGCTGCGCCATGTAGGCCATCAGCGCATAGGCGCCGCCGAACGACACCACCGCGAGCTTGGAAAAAAACACGCCGATCGCGACCAGCACGTGGCCGCCGCCGAGCCAGAGAAAGGCGCTGAGGACCGGCGTCCACCACAGCACGAGCCCGATCGTCAGCGCCGCGGTGAATTGCCGCCAGCGGTCCTGGCGTGGCGTCGCTGTGGCCGTCTCGGCCGTGGTCAGCGCGAGTTGGGCCGGCGCGCGTTGCGCGACGAAAAATCCAACGAGCGCCGCGGCGACGACAATCAGCGGGAACGGCAGCGCAAAGAAGAAAATGCCGATGAAGCCCAGACCGGCGAGCGCCACCAGCAGCTTGCTCTTGAGCGAGCGTTTGCCGATGCGCAGCAGCGCCTCGGCCACGATCACCAGCACGGCGGCCCTGATGCCGAACAGCGCCCCGTCAATGGCACCGAGCCCGCGTCCATAGACGTAGAGCAAGCTCAGGCCCAGCATCACCAGGGCGCCGGGCAGCACGAAGGAAATGCCGGCGGCGAGCCCCCCGCGCACGCCGTGCAGGAGCCAGCCGATATAAGTGGCGAGTTGCGTCGCCTCCGGCCCCGGCAGCAGCATGGAGAAATTCAGCGCGTGCAGGAAGCGCGCCTCATCGACCCATTTCTTCTCGTCGACCACGATTCGGTGCATCAGCGCGATCTGGCCGGCCGGCCCGCCGAAGGACAGGCAGCCGATCTTCATCCAGACCTTGAAGGCTTCGCCAAAGCTCGGCTGTGATGCACTCATCTATGCCGCCTTGGCCGGCCAGTTGTGCCGCTCGTCGGCGGCGAAGCGCAGCCAGGCGAACAAGGCATCGTAGACCAGGAAGCCGCGTTCGAGCAGGCCATGATCGTCGTCGCCGGCCAGCGCCGAAAGCCCGAGCGAAACCGCGTGCAGCCCTGCCGCTTCCGGCGCGATGTCGGGCCGCGCGGTATCGGCGCCGCGCACGATCAAGGCCAGGCGCTGGAGCGACGGCTCGCCCTCAAGCCCGAACAGCCTGAGCATGGTGTCGAAGCTGCAACGTTCGCCGACGTGTGAGATTTCGACGTTGGCGATATCGAAGGGGATGCCGCCGACCTCGGCTGCGGACGCTTCGACATAGGCGGGGTCGACGAACAGGATTTTGGCGTCGGCGTCGATGAAGCGGCGGATCAACCATGGGCAGGCGATCCGGTCGATCTTGGGCCGCCGCCGCGTCACCCAGATGCTGGGCCGGCGTGGCGCCAGGCGCGCGAGCGTTGCGCGGTCGATCAATGGGAGCGCGGCTTCGCTCCATGCTGCGTAGCCGCCCTCGAGCATACTGGCGTTATGACCCGAAGCGCGCAGTTCCGCGGTGATGAACTGGCTGAGCTCCTTGCCGGCCTTGCATGCCACGACGACGGGCCGTTGCCGGTCGAGCGTCGCACTCCAGTGCGCGAATTGGGCCGGGTCCTGCCAGACCGAGGCCGGCAGCAGGCCCGGCGTGGTGTCGTAAATATCGCGCCGGCGCACGTCGATGATCTGCGGCGCACCGCGCGTCGCAATGGCATTCCAAAGGTCGCTTGGCGAAATCGAATAGCTCGGAGACAGCATAGGTCCCCTCCGTGAACGAAGGAGACGGTGCTTGGGCTCGCAAGCCTTCAAGGGAGCGGGGCGACCGCCGCAGGCCCCACGGCAAGACCTTACGTCAGTGCCCGGG
>DATJYA010000353.1:0-6649 GCA_035499835.1 Pseudolabrys sp. | reverse complement strand
CGCCGCACCGAGCATCGTGCCTGCTCCCCGCTGAAAGCCGCGGTAGAGCGTCGAGGTGTAGTCCGGCTTGAGGACCAGAAAGATCGTCAGGATCACCCAGCGGCCCTGATATACCTGAGTTGCCTGCACAATTGTCTCTGCAATTGCAGCGACGAGGGCCAGGCGCAGGGCATGACGCCCAGCTTCACTGGTCGTCGTGATGTTGGCGCGGAGCGTGAGCAGTGCCGCCAGCATCCCACGCTGCGGTTGGATCAGCGGCGGCATCCGGCTAGGACTTTTGGCAGTGGGGGGTTCGGATACCGCTGCAAGATTGGCAAGAATCCATTGCACGGCGCGCAACTGCCCGAGAAGGGCCTCGCCGGCCCATCGCCACGACGCGTCCGTAACGACCGTGACCGCGGAGATCCGCTCGCCGAAGTCGCGGATCAGAGCAGCTCGCCGAGCACGCCCGGCAGCGAGTGCTTCGGCCACGGAACTCAGAGCGCCGGCGACTTTCTGCAACAACCGACGGATATCACCGGCGTCGCCGCTGCCCGGTTCGTACGCCGTCAGTGCCGCCAACGAAGCGCGCAGCCGTTCTGCTTCCTCGAGCAGGTCGACGAATGCCAGTCGCGCGGCCCAAGGAAGCAGTGGATTAGGGTCGTCGACCGGGGCACCGGCCGGGAACGCGACCGCCGGTGGCGGCTCGGACCTGCCCGCCGCCAGATCCAAGGCGTATGTCGATAGAGCCCGATACGAGGCGGCCAGCATTGCCCGTTCTCTGGTGCCGGGCCGGATTGTCCAGGTAGCGGTCACGAGAGCGGCCTGAAGCAGGCCGCCGGCGAGCACCAGCGCGGCGCGCACCGCCGCTTGCGACGGGCCGAACGGCAGTCCGACCGCGATCAACAAGGCGACAGACCACTGGAGAATGGCGACATTCGACCGTTGCCCCAACGCGACCGACAGCCCGGTGAGATAGGCCCAGAGAGCAACAACAGGCACAAGCAGCCACGGCGCGGCCGCGGCTGCGGTAGCGCCCACGAAGGTCGATAGCGCCATGCCTAGGCTGGCCGCCGCCACCGCCGTCAAACGCCCGCGCGTCTCCCCTTGAAACGAGGCGAATCCGGCCGGAAGCGCTCCGAGCGCCATATAGGCCCCATATTCGATATTTCCCAGGCCCCAGCCTGCAGCGAGCGGCACGATCACACCGAGCGTAACGCGGCCGGCCCGCCAGGCGGCGAGCCCTTTCCAGCGGAAGGGGCCAAGCCGAACCAGGTCTTTCCAAACGAACCGGGTTCTCATGTCTGATGGCCGGTGCGCGGCTCCCATGTCGACCCTCCGAGGAAGCGCCTGCCGCTACCCGGCTTGCCCGATGAAACCCGGGGCTGGTCGGGAGCTGCCGCCATTCGGCTTGGCCGACAGTCCCAGCATCAGCGCCGAGAGAGCCAAGCCAACTGGCAAGACCAGCGCTCTCAAGCCGATCGCCACCTCGCATATCGCGCCAAGTGCGCAGCCGGCGGCGAAGCCGACGATCGCCGGCCAGGCGTGCCGCGCACGAATGCGGGCGCTTGCGATCTCGTCGTGTTCGCGTCCGAGCAACACCGTGCCGATATCCAGCACGAAACGGGTGATATTGCTTGTCATCACCGCGGTCGCCGGCGCGCCGCGCAACGAGACCTGCACGAGAGCGTTCTGCACCGCCATCGCCGCAACCCCGAGCATGCCGGCGACGATCGCGCGGGGGGCCTCCGGGTCGAGTGGCGGGCCGGAACCAACGCAAAGGGCGAGAAAGCCGGTGAGCAGAAGCAGCTGCAAGCCCAGCAACGGCACCAGCGAGGCAAACCCGATGGCTTCCAAGCCACTCGCCAGCACTCGCGTCAGGCCGAGCGCCGCGATAAAGACGGGCACCGACAGCATAGGCGCCAGCGCGGCGCTGCCGCCGCCGGCGATGTGGGCGGAGAGAATGACCAGATTTCCCGTTATGTGTGCGGTGAACAGGCCGCCCAGGCCAAGAAAGCCGATCACATCGACGCTGCCGGCGACCAGGCTGAGCAGCGTCGGCAGCAATTTCGTGCCGGGCGCGCTCTCGACCGAGAACGCCGGATCCGAGCGGGCGCGGCTATCAATGCTCGCCGACATTCTGCGCCCCGGCGTTGCGGTCAGCTTCCGCCGACGCCGTGACCGACCATTTTCTTGGGATCGACGATCTCGTCGAAGCGCACCTCGTCGACGTACCCCAGCCGTAACGCCGCTTCTTTCAAGGTCAGGTTTTCGTCGTTGGCCCTGTGGGCGATCGCCGAGGCCTTGTCGTAGCCGATCGCCGGGCTCAGCGCTGTCACCAGCATCAACGAGCGGCCGACCATCTCGTTGATCCGGGCGCGGTTCAATTGGGTACCCTCGACCGAGAAGACCCGCAGCTTTTTGCACGCATCGCCGAGGATCCGCGCCGAGTGCAGGAAGTTGTTGATGACGATCGGGCGCATCGTGTTGAGCTCGAAATTGCCTTGGCTGCCGGCGACGGCGACCGCGTTGTCCTCGCCGATTACCTGGATGCACACCATTACCATCGCCTCGCATTGGGTCGGGTTGACCTTGCCCGGCATGATCGAGGACCCCGGCTCGTTTTCCGGCAGCAGCAGTTCGCCAAATCCGCAGCGCGGGCCGGAGGCGAGCCAGCGCATGTCGTTGGCCACCTTTATCAGCGCGACCGCGAGCCCGCGAACCGCCGCCATCGCCGCGACCATCGCGTCGAGCGAGCCTTGCGCCGCGAATTTGTTGGGCGACGTGACAAACGGATGGCCGGTCAGGTCCGCGATCTTGGCAGCGATCTCGCGGCCGAACTGAGGCGGCGCATTGAGCCCGGTGCCGACCGCCGTGCCGCCGGCCGCAAGCTCGTACAGGCCGGACTGTGACTCGCGGATGCGCACCAGAGCATCGCGAATCTGACGCGCCCACCCCGACCATTCCTGGCCAACAGTCAACGGCACCGCGTCCATCAGGTGGGTGCGTCCGGTCTTGATCACATCCATCCACTCGTTTGCCTTTGCTTCGATTGCGGCTGCCAGCGCATCGGCTTGCGGCAACAGATGCTCTTTGAGTTCGAGCACCGCAGCGATGTGCATCGCGGTCGGAAACGTGTCGTTCGACGATTGGCCAAGATTGACGTCGTCATTAGGATGCACCGGCGACTTGCTGCCGATGGTACCGCCGAGCAGCTGGATCGCGCGGTTTGCCAGCACCTCGTTGACGTTCATATTCGACTGCGTGCCGGACCCAGTTTGCCAGACGTAGAGCGGAAAGTGATCGTCGAGCTTGCCGGCGATTGCTTCATCGGCGGCAATGACGATGGCCTCAGCCTTTGCGGTCGGCAACCGGCCGGCGGCGGCATTGACCAGTGCCGCCGCTTTCTTGACGTAGCCATAGGCGTGGTAGACGCGTTTTGGCATGTGGTCGTCGCCAATCGCGAAATGCACGAGGCTGCGCTGGGTCTGCGCCCCCCAATAGCGGTCCGCCGGGACCTCGATGTCGCCCATCGAGTCGCTCTCCCGCCGTGTGCCGGTTGCCGAAATTCCGATCGGCAGATTGCGAAGCCTCATATGCGCGGAATCGTTCATGTCGCAACTCCTTCGATATCCCTGATCGCTAATGCAGCTTCACCACCGGTCCGGTTCGACGTGATAACGCGCGTGCCAGCACCGCCGCGATCGCACTGACGCTGCCGTTGAGTGCCCGTTCATGGGCGAGGCGCAGCCCGTGATACATCAGCCGAGCGAACAGCCCTTCGATGAACAGGCCGTGGCCGAACAGGAATCCCATCAGGTTCCCGACCGTGCTGTGCCGTCCGAGTGACACGAGCGAGCCGAAATCCCTGTACCGGAACGGCAGCAATGGCTCGCCACGTAGCCGCCGCTCCATCTGACGCGCCACGTGCGCCGCTTCCTCGTGCGCCGCCTGGGCGCGCGGCGGTACCGGGCCCAGCTCACCCGGCTGCGGGCAGGCTGCGCAGTCGCCGATCGCGAAAATATCGGGATCACGCGTCGTTTGCAGTGTCGGCTCGACGACCAGCTGATTGATCCGATTGACCTTCAGCCCGTCAAGATCACGCAACACGTCCGGCGCTTTGACGCCGGCCGCCCATATCATCAGTTCCGACGCAATAAGCGATCCGTCGGCAAGCCTCAGGCCTTCGCTGGTGATTTCCGTAACCCGAGCGCCGGTTAGGACATCAATCCCCATACCCTCGAGCAGGCGGTGGCTCGCCGCGGAGATGCGTTCCGGCAGACCGGCCAGGATGCGGCTCGCCCCTTCGATCAGCACGATGCGAACGTCGCGCTCCGGATCGATGCGGTCGAGACCGTACGCAATCACCTCGCGTATCGTTCGATGAACCTGCGCGGCCAACTCAGTGCCGGTCGCGCCGGCGCCAACGATCGCCACATGAAGCTGGCCGGGGCGCACCGGACCGGCCTGCGTCTGCGCCCGAAGGCAAGCATTGACGAGGCGCCGGTTGAACCGCGCCGCTTGCTCCGGCGTTTCCAGCGGCACCGCATACTTCGCGACGCCGCCTGTGCTGAAATCGTTGGTGATGCTGCCGATGGCGATGATTAGCGTGTCATAGCCAATCGCGCGCGGCGGCGTGATCTGCCGTCCCTCGTCGTCGAGGGTCGCAGCGAGCTGAACTTCCTTTGCAGCGCGGTCGAGGCCGACCATTTTGCCGAGGCGGTACCGAAACCTGTGCCAATGCGCTTGCGCCAGGTAGTTCACTTCGTATTCGCCGGGGTCCAAGCTGCCCGCTGCGACTTCGTGTAACAACGGCTTCCACAGATGAGTCCGGGCGCAATCTACCAGCGTGACTTCAGCACGCCGGCGGCGGCCAAGGCGGTCACCAAGCTGGGTGACAAGCTCCAGCCCAGCGGCGCCGCCGCCTACCACGACGATGCGATGCAATGTCACCTCACCGAAAGGCGGGCTTAAACTTGCCTTGGGGGGCACAGCAGCGGCCCTCGTCGCCCGTCGTTCGAGATATTTTACATCCGCCATTGGCTTTACTCGCGCTGGGGGCTGCCGGTTTTAGCGGCTCCTGACGTTGCAATCAGCGGTTTTCCGGTAGGCGCATTCGCCCGATGAGATGGTCGTGCCAGATATAGTGATGGCCGAGCGCCGCTGTCGCATGGAAGAGGGCAGCCAGCACGGTCAGGTTAGCTGCCCATTCATGCCACGAGTTGATGTCGCGGGCGGTTGCCGCGTCACCGCTGCCGAACTGGGGCAAGGTCAAAACGCCGAACAGGTCGGAGCCGCGATACGATGCGTTGGCGATCCCCAGTCCAACGACCCCGAGAAGGAGAAGGTAGAGGGCATAGTGCGTGGCCTTGGCGAGCCAGTTCAGCACACCTGCGTCGGCCGGCGGCAGGACACTGCCAAAACTCGCCCGCCACAGAATTCGCATCGTCAATACAACGGCGAGTAGCAAGCCGAGCGCAACGTGAGTCGACCACAAGCCACTGCGGAATGGGCCGCGCAGCACCCACCCGGTGACTTGGCCGAGGGTCCACAAAATCGCGACGAGCGCTGCAGTCAACCAGTGAAGGCAGATCGTTGCCGCATCGTAATGCTCGTCCCTTTGTGTTCGGGCGCGCGGGGGCGAACGGGAAATCCTTTCGACGGGCATTGGGATCATCCTTCGGCGCTGCGCTACGCCGCATACACCGGATGGTACGCGTGGGCGCGGATCAGCGCGCCGATATCGTCCGGCCGCGGCACGCGAGCGAGGCCGTGATCGAAGATGTGCGTGGCAACACGCTCGGCCACATGCAGTGAAGCTTCCAGGATGCGACTCTGCGGCGGATAGATCAGCCCGACCGCGAGGTTCTCCTCGGTAACCTGCTCGGCCACGGCCTTTGCCGCGACGATGAACATCTCTTCGGTGACCCGCGTGGCTTCGGTCGCGAATACAGCCATGCCCATCGCTGGGAAGATGTAGACATTGTTGCCTTGGCCCGGCATGAAGCGTCGGCCGCTGATCTCGACTGGCGGAAACGGGCTGCCGCTGGCAAAAACCGCCCTGCCGTCCGACCACCGATAAGCCTCCTCGGCAGTGCATTCCGAGCGCGAGGTCGGGTTCGAATAAGGGAAGACGATCGGCCGTTCGTTGATCTCGGCCATCGCCTCGATCACCTCGCGTGAGAACAATTTCGGCACCGTGCTGACGCCGATAATCCCGGTGGGCCGGATCGCTTTGACCGCCTCGGCGAAGCTCGATACGGGCGCCCGGTTCTGAGCGAAGGGCTTCTGAAAATCCGCCAAGTCCGCCCGCGACGTGACCAGCAGGCCATTGATATCGAACAAGGCGTTGCGCTGCCTCGCCTCCCCGATATCCATGCCTTCCATCGCCATGGCCTGGCTGATCAGCTCTGCGATGCCGGTTCCCGCCGAACCGCCACCGAGAAACAGGAAGCGCTGATCCGCGAGCTTCTGCTTGGTAATACGCAAGGCTGCGAAGATACCGGCCAGCGCGATCCCGGCGGTGCCCTGGATGTCGTCGTTGTAGGTGCAGATCTTGTCCCGATAGCGCGCCAGGATGGGAACGGCATTGATGTTCGCGAAATCCTCCCACTGGATGCAGCATTTCGGATAGAGCGTCTCGACGGCGTCGACAAACTCGTCGACAAAC
>DATJYA010000352.1:0-2094 GCA_035499835.1 Pseudolabrys sp. | reverse complement strand
GGCGCAGGCGCTTACCGGATTGGTCGTGCTGCTGCAGTTCAATCGCTACACGATTTTCACCGGCCTCGCCTCGCTCGCCGTGGTCGTGATCTATCCGTTCATGAAGCGGGTCACCCATTGGCCGCAGATTTTTCTCGGCCTGGCCTTCTCCTGGGGCGCGTTGATGGGCTGGCCGGCGACTTTCGGCCGGCTCGATTGGCCGGCGCTCGTGCTCTATCTCGGCGCGATCTCCTGGGTGATCGGCTACGACACCATCTACGCGCACCAGGACCGCGAAGACGATCTGCTTGTCGGCGTCAAGTCGACCGCGTTGCTGTTCGGCGAAAGCACAAAGCCGATGCTGGCAGGCTTTTATGCCGTCGCGGTGGTGCTGATCGGCGCGGCCGGATTGCTGGCCGGCGGCGGGCCCGTTTTCCTCATCGGCATGCTCGCTTTTGCCGCGCATCTTGCCTGGCAGGTCGCCCGTCTCGATATCAATGACCCGGCGCATTGCCTCAAAGTGTTCAAATCGAACCGCGATGCCGCGCTGATCCTGTTCGCCGCGATGCTTGCCCAAGTCGTTTTCTGAGCGCGAATCCAAAGCCTGGAACCGGCAGCGTGGCAACGCTATTAGAAAATGCAGGGGGCGCGATCTCAACCGGCCGGGATTGGATCGTATGCGGATTCTCGTTTCCGGCGGCGGTATCGCCGGGCTTACCTGCGCCATCGAGCTCAAGCGGCGCGGCTTCGATCCGCTGGTGATCGAGCGCGAAAAAGGCCTGCGCGCCGAAGGCTACATGATGGACTTTTTCGGCAGCGGCTGGGACGTCGCCGGCCGCATCGGGCTGACCGAACGCCTGCGCGCGGTGCGCTATCCAATCGATACGGTCGAATTCGTCGACACGGATGGCAGGCCCTACGCGCAATTCCCGGTCGACCGTGTGCGCCAGGCCCTCGGCGGCCATTACGTTTACCTGCGCCGTCCCGACCTCGAGCGCATCCTCGCCGAACGTGCGCGCGCGGTCGGTGTTGAGATCCGCTACGACGCCTCGCTCGCCGAGCTCGACGACCACGGCGACAGGGTGCACGCGCGCTTTGCGGATGGCGGCGAAGACGATTTCGCGCTCGTTTTCGGTGCCGACGGCGTACATTCGCGCGTGCGCGACCTGGTCTTCGGTCCCGAGACGCAATTCGCGCGCTTCCTTGGTCTCTATGTCGCGGCCTTCCACGTGCCGGCCATGGGCTTTTCCATCGGGCACAAGGTCAAGCTCTACGAGGAAACCAACCACTTCGCCTTCCTCTATCCGCTGAGCGACACGCGGCTCGACGCCACCTTCGCTTTCCGTCGCGCCGAAATGAAAATACCGCACAACGACCGTATCGGCTTCCTGCGCGAGGAAATGCGCGACGCCGGGTGGATCACCAAGGACGTCATCGCAGCCTACAACGGCGAGGAGCCCGTCTATTTTGACAGCGTGACGCAAATTGTAATGCAGCAATGGCACAAAGGCCGCGTCGCGCTGATCGGCGACGCCTGCGGCTGCCTGACGCTGCTGGCCGGGCAAGGCTCGCACATGGCGATGGCCGGCGCCTATGTACTAGCGCAGGAACTGGCGCGGCACGAAGACCATGCCGCCGCCTTTGCCGCGTATCAGCGATTTATCAAACCGGCGGTAGAGAAGCGGCAGAAATCCGCCTTGCAGTTCGTCGGTCTCTTCGTTCCCTCGAAGGACTCGCGCGAGTGGCTGCGGCGACTCGTCATCCGCCTGTTCTTCTGCGAGCCTCTTCTCACCCTCGGGATGCGTTTCTTCGGCGCGAAGAGCATTCTCGTCGGCCGTGTGGACTGATGCCGTCTAGCGCAGTGACGAGCGGCGCTTGGCTCCAATGCCGGTCGTTTCGGTCGCCACGGCGTCCTCCGCCTCGCCGTCGGCGCCGGGCACGGCCACCGGCGCCTTGTCGCCGGCCAACGCCGCAATCGACCCGGTATAGGCGGGCCCGTGCTTGCTGGCGTAGGCGGCGCGCGCCTTGGCGGCGGCGACCTCGCCGGGGATCGCCTCGGGCCGGCAGGGATGGCGCCCGTCGCCGCGCCGCATCAGATCCACGTGGATGTGGTCG
>DATJYA010000351.1:0-6112 GCA_035499835.1 Pseudolabrys sp. | reverse complement strand
GATCAACGCCGAACTGATCGGCGCGCAAGGCAAGCCGGTCGACATCGGCGGTTACTATCTGCCCGACGATGCCAGGGCGTCGGCCGCGATGCGTCCGAGCGCCACGCTGAACGCCGCACTCGCCGCGCTCTGACGCGAAGCCCGACATCTGCCCCGCGCGATGACACACTCATCGAGCGGGGCCTCAAACCGACCGAGCTCTACTCCATTCAGGACGATCGCCATGCGCGCACTGTCTCCCTCGTCGATTCGACCGCCCTTGGCGCGATACAGCCACGGCATCGCAGTACCGGCAGGCCACCGGCTGGTGTTCGTCGCGGGGCAACTCGGCATCGATCGGCACGACAAAATTCCCGCCGACAGCGAAGCGCAGGCCGATATCTGCTTCGCAAATATTGCGGCGATCCTGGCCGAAGACGGGATGACGATGGCGAACGTCGTCCGCCTCAGTGTCTATGTGACGGCCCGGGAACACATGGAAGGGTACAGGCGATCGCGCGACCGGCAATTTCCGGGAACACCGCCGACGACCACGCTGATAGTGGTGGCCGGCCTGGTGCGGCCGCAGTTTGTGGTCGAGATTGAAGCCATCACGGCGGCGCCCGAAGGATGAATGATTTGTGCCGCATTTGCGGCGGCGCCTTTTTCAGTCCTGGCTGCAGCGCGGCTTTCACGGTCGTTAAGTCAATGCTATAGAGCCCGCCGCGGCTGCCGGGGCTGCGTTTTAAACGCGCGCGCGTCGAGTTTTCGTCGGTCGGACGGCCGACGCCGATGCCGGCTCTCAAAAGGTGGCTCCGTAATATGGCGAAGATCAAGGTGAAGAATCCCGTCGTCGAGATGGACGGCGACGAAATGACCCGCATCATCTGGCAGCTGATCAAGGACAAGCTGATCCACCCCTATCTCGACATCAACCTGCTCTATTACGACCTCGGCATCCAGAAGCGCGACGAGACCAACGACCAGATCACCGTCGACGCCGCCAACAAGACCAGGGAAGTCGGCGTCGCGGTGAAATGCGCGACCATCACGCCCGACGAAGGCCGGGTGAAGGAATTCGGCCTCAAGGAGATGTGGCGCTCGCCCAACGGCACCATCCGCAACATCCTCGGCGGCACCATCTTCCGCGAGCCGATCATCTGCAAGAACGTGCCGCGGCTCGTCCCCGGCTGGACCAAGCCGATCGTCATCGGCCGCCACGCCTATGGCGACCAGTACCGCGCCACCGATTTCAAGTTCCCCGGCGCCGGCACGCTGTCGATCAAGTTCACCGGCAGCGACGGCGAGGTGATCGAGCGCGAAGTGTTCAAGGCGCCGGGCTCTGGCGTCACCATGGCGATGTACAATCTCGACGACTCGATCCGCGATTTCGCCCGCGCCTCGATGAATTACGCGCTCGACCGCGGCTATCCGCTCTACCTCTCGACCAAGAACACCATCCTCAAGCAATACGACGGCCGCTTCATGGAACTGTTCCAGAAGGTGTTCGACGAGGAATTCAAGAGCCGGTTCGCCGAGAAGAAGATCACCTATGAGCACCGGCTGATCGACGACATGGTGGCCTCGGCGCTGAAATGGTCGGGCGGCTATGTGTGGGCCTGCAAGAACTACGACGGCGACGTGCAGTCGGACGTCGTGGCGCAGGGCTTTGGCTCGCTTGGCCTCATGACCTCGGTGCTGACTACGCCGGACGGCAAGGTGGTGGAGGCGGAAGCCGCGCACGGCACCGTCACCCGCCACTACCGCCAGCATCAGAAGGGCGAGCAGACCTCGACCAACTCGATCGCCTCGATCTTTGCCTGGACGCGCGGCCTCGCCCATCGCGCCAAGCTCGACAACAACGAGGCGCTCGCCGCCTTCGCGGCCACCCTGGAAAAGGTGTGCGTCGGCACCGTCGAGGCCGGCTTCATGACCAAGGATTTGGCGCTGCTGGTCGGGCCCGAGCAGACCTGGCTCTCGACCACCGGCTTTCTCGACAAGATCGACGAGAACTTGAAGAAGGCGATGGCGGGGTAATTTCCGCCCTCATCCTGAGGAGCGCACTGGCAGGTGCGCGTCTCGAAGGATGAGGACGGCCCCATGCTTCGAGATGCATCGCTTCGCGATGCTCCTCAGCATGAGGGCCTACTTACCTCACCTCTTCCGCCACGATATCCCCGTTGCCCCTTGCCTCGCGGCCGACACGCTTGGCGACCACGTCCTTGATGCACTTGGCGATGCGCGGATCGCGCTGCATCAGCGCGTGCAGATCGTGCGCCGACAAGGCCAGCAGGCTGGCGCGCGTGATCGCGGTGGCGGTCGCCGAACGACGCACGCGGCGCAACACCGCAACTTCGCCGAAGAACTGCCCGACGCCGAGGCGGATGCGCTCCTTCTTCAGGGCGACTTCGACCTCACCGGCGGCGATGAAATACATCGAATGCGCGGTTTCACCCTCGCGGACGATGACCTCACCGGGCTGCACGAGCTGCGCCCGCAGGAGCTGCATGATGTCGGCGATCTCGCCGGCGTCGAGCTCGGCAAACAGCGGCACCCGCGCGATCATGCCCCAGGTGACGATAAAATCTCGGCGGTGAATCTGCTCGGAAAAGGCGTTGGCGATGATGCCGATGGGCAGCGCCACCATGATCAGCCCGAAAAAGATGGTGCCGGTGGCGATGACCTTGCCGAGCGCGGTGACCGGGACGACGTCGCCGTAGCCGATGGTGCCGATGGTCACCACCGCCCACCACAGCGCCTCGGGGATGGTGCCGAGCTTGTCCGGCTGCACGTGGCCTTCGGCGAGATGCATCAAGGCGGCCGCGACCAGCGCCGAGCCCATGGCGATGACCAGGCAGCCGAACAGCGCACGGCGCTCGCTGTTGAGCACGTCGAGCAGCGAGCGCATGGCCGGCGAATAGCGCGCGATCTTGAAGAAGCGCACGATGCGGAAGACGAGAATGAAGCGCAGGTCGGCCGGCAGCACGAAGGCGAACCAGAACGGCAGCACGGCGGCGAGGTCGACGATACCGGCGGCGCTCAGCGCGTATTTGAGACGCGCGCGCAGCGCCGGCATGTGCTGGTGCGGACCGTGCTCGACCGCCGACCACAGCCGCAAGGCGTATTCGACGGTGAAGACGACCAGCGAAAAATATTCGATCAGCGCAAAGATGAGTTCGTAGCGCGCGCGGTAGTCGGGCACCGATTCCAGGGCGACGGCGACGAGGTTGAACAGGATCAACGCCACCAGCAGCCGGTCGACCAGCCGGCCGACGCCGTCGCCCACCGGGCCCTGCTCGAGGACCAGATAGACGCGGTGCCGCAAGTCTTTGATCTTGTCGCGCGCCATTGCCGGCATCCCGCTGGAATCGAAGCGATACTAGTACAATTCGCGGCGCCGCCCGGCCTTGCGGGAGATCAAGCCGATGGGCTGTCGTCCCCGCGAAGGCGGGGACCCAGTAACCCCTGTGTCTCCAGATAATGACCGCGGGGGTTACTGGGTCCCGGCTCGCGCTCGCGATCGCTCGCTTGGCCGGGACGACAGCTGCGATTTTACCCGCCGAGCGCGGCCTCGATCGCCTTGAGCGCGGCGTCCGCCTTGGAGCCGTCGGGGCCGCCGGCCTGCGCCATATCGGGGCGCCCGCCGCCGCCCTTGCCGCCCAGCGCCTCGGCGCCTTTCTTGACCAGATCGACGGCGTTGAAGCGCGCGGTGAGGTCGGGCGTGACGCCGACCGAGATGCCGGCGCGGCCCTCCTCGCTGACGGCAACGATGGCAATGACACCGGAGCCGATCTGCTTCTTGGCCTCGTCGATCAGGCTGGGCAGCTCTTTCGGCGAGATGCCGGAGACCGCGCGGGCGATGAGCTTGATACCGTTGACCTGGCGCACGCCGTCGGCGCCGCTTGCAGCGCCCGCGCCGCCGCCCATTCCGCCGCCCATGGCGAGCTTTTTCTTCGCCTCGGTCAAATCGCGCTCGAGCTTCCTTTGGATATCCAACATGGAAGCCAGGCGTTTCGGCAATTCCTCAATCGGGACCTTGATTTCTCCTGCCGCGACCTTCGAGACGTTAGCCAACCCGTTCAAATTATATCGCGCCGCATTCCCCGTAAGTGCCTCAATTCGACGGACCCCGGAACCAACCGCGCTCTCGCCGACGACAGAGATGATCCCGATGTCTCCGGTCCGCCGCACGTGGGTACCGCCGCACAGCTCGACAGACCAACCTAGAGCGTTGCGGCGCTCGGGTGTCCCCATAATCACGACGCGAACTTCGTCTCCATATTTCTCACCAAACAACGCACGCGCGCCAGACTCAACTGCATCATCAGTTTCCATTAGCCGTGTTGCGACAGGTTCATTCAGTAGTACGACAGCATTCGACATATTTTCAACTTTGATTATTTCTTCGGCGCTCATCGGCTTGGGATGGGAGAAGTCGAAGCGCAGTCGGTCGGGCGCCACCAGCGAGCCCTTCTGCGCCACGTGATCACCAAGTACTTGGCGCAGTGCCTCATGAAGCAAATGCGTCGCCGAGTGGCTACGTCGGATGTCAGAACGCCGCCCGTGGTCGACCTCGAGCAGCAGCGGGTCGCCGACCTTGACGCTGCCCTGCTCCACCTTGACCAGATGCGCCCAGACGTCGCCGGCCTTCTTCTGCGTGTCGGTGACGGCGAGCGCCACGCCCTCGCGGCGCATCTCGCCGGTGTCGCCGACCTGGCCGCCCGACTCGGCGTAGAATGGCGTCTGGTTCATCACCACCGCGCCGCTCTCGCCCTTTTTCAACTCGCTGACTTCCTTGCCGTCCTTGACCAGCGCGGCGACGACGCCCTCGGCGCTCTCGGTCTCGTAACCGAGGAACTCGGTGGCGCCGACCTTCTCGTGCAGCGCAAACCACACGGTTTCCGTCGCCGCCTCGCCGGAGCCGGCCCAGGAGGCGCGCGCCTTCTCGCGCTGGCGCTGCATGGCGTCGTCGAAGCTGGCGAGGTCGACGCCGATGCCGCGCGATTTCAGCGCATCCTGGGTCAGATCCAGCGGAAATCCGTAAGTGTCGTAAAGCGTGAACGCCGTCTCGCCATCGAACATCGCGCCTTTCTTCAGGCCGGCGCTCTTCTCGTCGAGGATGGCAAGCCCGCGCGCGAGCGTGGCGCGGAAGCGCGTCTCCTCGAGCTTGAGCGTCTCGGTGATCAGCGGCTCGGCGCGGGAGAGTTCCGGATAGGCTTGCCCCATCTCGCGCACCAGCACCGGGACCAGCTTCCACATCAGCGGCTCTTTGGCCCCTAATAGCTCGACGTGGCGCATGGCGCGCCGCATGATGCGGCGGAGCACGTAGCCGCGGCCCTCGTTCGATGGCAGCACGCCATCGGCGATGAGGAACGAGGAGGCGCGCAGGTGATCGGCGATCACCCGGTGCGAGGCCTTGTGCGGACCCGTCGGCGACACCTTGGTGAGCTCGGCGATGGTCTCGATGAGCACGCGGAACAGGTCGATCGAATAATTGTCGTGCGTGCCCTGCAGCACCGCGGCGATGCGCTCCAGCCCCATGCCGGTGTCGATCGAGGGCCGCGGCAGGTCGATGCGCTTGCCGCCCTCCTGCTGCTCGAACTGCATGAACACGAGATTCCAGATCTCGATGAAGCGGTCGCCGTCGGCATCCGGCGAACCCGGCGGACCGCCGGGGATATGCGCGCCATGGTCGTAGAAGATCTCCGAGCACGGCCCGCAAGGGCCGGTGTCGCCCATGGCCCAGAAATTGTCGGCGCCGGCGATGCGCAGGATTTTCTGCTCGGGCAGGCCGGCGATTTTCTTCCACAGGTTGAAGGCGTCGTCGTCGTCGATATAGACGGTGACCAGGAGCTTCTCGACCGGCAGCGCGAAATCCCTGGTGATCAGCTCCCAGGCCAGCGCGATGGCGCGCTCCTTGAAGTAATCGCCGAAGGAGAAGTTGCCGAGCATCTCGAAGAAGGTGTGGTGGCGCGCGGTATAGCCGACATTGTCGAGGTCGTTGTGCTTGCCGCCGGCGCGCACGCATTTCTGCGCCGTGGTGGCGCGGCTATAGGCGCGCTTCTCGAGACCGGTGAAGACGTTCTTGAACTGCACCATGCCGGCATTGGTGAACATCAGCGTCGGGTCGTTG
>DATJYA010000350.1:0-2068 GCA_035499835.1 Pseudolabrys sp. | reverse complement strand
AATGAGAACGAACGCCGCAGGCAGCCCGGTCGCGATGATGCCGGCGCCGACCAGGACCACCAGCGCAAGGCCGCTCCATTGCATCAAATCTTATCCCTGGGAAGGGGGCGGAAAATGTCGAGGATCGCCTGCCCGAGCATGGTGAGCGCCATGATCCACAGGCAGCATTTGATGAGGAAATAGCCCGGATTGTAGGTCTCGGGAAAAGCCTCAAGCCCGAGCGCCGAGGCTACCACGAAGTTTTTGCCGGCGATGAGCACGAGGAAGACCCAGGGCAGGAGCGCGACGCCGCCGATGCGCTTGAGCCACGCGCGGGTAAGCGGCCGGTAATATTGCGCGAGCGTATCGGCGGCGAGATGCGTGCCGGAGCGCGTCGCCGCGCTGATGCTCACGGCCACAAACAGCGCAAAGAAGATCTGGGCAAGATCGTTGGCCTGCGTCGAATAGGCGCGCACCAGATCGCGCAGCGGCCACTGCAGGAACAGGAGCAGGATCAGCGGCAGCGCCAGCCACTGCGCGACGGCAATGACGCCGGCGATCAGCCGGTCGAGCCGATTGAGCCAGCCCATGGCCGTTCCCTCAGCGCGGCTCCCGGGCCGCACGCCGCTGCAGCGTTTCGCCCCGGCCCATAAAAACCGGTCTGCCGGTAATCAGGCAAGGTCATGCGCCGTAAAATAGCGACTATTGCCCGCGCTTGGCCGCGCTGGCAAACCGGCGCGCTTCTTCCGCCGCGCGGAACAGGGCTTTCGCCTTGTTGATGCATTCCTGCTGCTCGGCGGTCGGATCGCTGTCGGCGACGATGCCGGCGCCGGCCTGCACATACATGGTGCCGTCCTTCACCAGCGCCGTGCGCAGCACGATGCAGGTGTCCATGGCGCCCGCGGCGGAAAAATAGCCGACGCAGCCGGCATAGAGGCCGCGCTTTTCCTTCTCCAACTCGTCGATGATTTCCATGGCGCGCACCTTCGGCGCCCCGGACACCGTGCCGGCGGGAAAACCGGCGGCGAGCGCATCGAGCGCGTCGCGGTCCGGGCGCAATCGGCCCTCGACATTGGAAACGATGTGCATGACGTGGCTGAAGCGCTCGATGAAGAACTGGTCGGTGACGGAAACGGTGCCGACTCGGGCAACGCGGCCGACGTCGTTGCGGCCGAGGTCGAGCAGCATCAGGTGCTCGGCGCGCTCCTTCGGATCGGCGAGCAGTTCGGCTTCCAGCGCCTTGTCTTCATGCGTCGTGGCGCCGCGCGGTCGCGTGCCGGCGAGCGGGCGGATGGTGACGAGATCGCCGTCCACCTTGACCAGGATTTCCGGGCTCGAGCCGGCAACGGCGAAGCCGCCGAAGTCGAGGAAATAGAGATAGGGCGACGGGTTGGTGCGGCGCAGCGCGCGATAGAGCGAGAACGGCGGCAGCGTGAACGGCGCCTCGAAGCGCTGCGCCACCACGATCTGGAAGGCATCGCCGGCGGCGATGTAGTCCTTGGCCTTGGCGACCATCGCCCGGTACTCCGCCGGTGTGGTATTGGATTTCGGCGGCACGTCGAGCGGGCCGGCGTCGAACTCGCTCAGCGATTTGTCGAGCGGCCGGTCGAGGCTCTCGACGACGCGGTTGAGCCGCTCGACGGCGCGATTGAGCGCGGCCCTGGCGTCGACGCCTTTTTCCGGCCGCACCGGCGTCACCACGGTGATCGAGTCCTTCACCGCGTCAAAGACGGCAACGATGGTCGGCCGCACCAGCACGGCGTCGGGAATGCCGACCGGATCGGGATTGGGCGGCGGTAAATGCTCCATCAGCCGCACCATGTCGTAGCCGAGATAGCCGAACACGCCGGCCGCCATTGGCGGCAGGCTGTCCGGCAGCGCGATGCGGCTTTCCGCGATCAGCGCGTGCAGCGCCTGCAGCGGCGGCTCGGGGCAGGGCGCGTAGGCGTCGGGCCTGCTGCGGGCGCTGCGATTGATCTCGGCGCGGGTCCCGTTCGCGCGCCAGACGAGATCCGGCTCGATGCCGATGATCGAATGACGGCCGCGCACGGCGCCGCCTTCGACCGACTCGAGCAGGAAGCTCATCGGC
>DATJYA010000349.1:0-2391 GCA_035499835.1 Pseudolabrys sp. | reverse complement strand
GCTGATCACCATCAACACGCTGATCTTCGGCTTTGTCATCTTCCTGCCCCAGTTCTTCCTGCGACAGGGCCTCACCATCACCAATTCGCTCGGCTATACGCTGGTGCTGTCGATCGCGTCGCTGCTCGGTTGCGCGCTCGGCGCCTGGACCTCGGATTTCATCGGCCGGCGCTGGAGCATCATCGGCGCTTCGCTGGTCACCATCGTCACCGGCTGGGTCTATGCGCGCTTTAACGCGGCGTCCGATCCGGCGATCGTGCTGAGCGTCGGCTTCGTGCTGATCGTGGCGATCTACGTGCAGACCGCGATCCTGTTCGGCGTCTATACGCCGGAACTGTTCCCGACCGAGATCCGGCTGCGCGCCAACGGCATCTGCAACACCCTTGGGCGGCTGGCGACGGTGTTTTCACCCTTCATCGTTGGCTCGCTGATGGCGAATTACAAGCTACCGGGCGTTGTCTGGCTGATGATCGGCCTCGTCGTCGTGCAGATCGTCGTGATTTGGGCCTGGGGCGTCGAGCCGCGCAATCGGCCGCTGGAGACCGTAGGCGCCGCCGCCGCGTGATCCGTGCGGATTAAACCCCGGTAAGCATTACGTGGCCGGCCTTCCGGCAGGCCCATAATGTTTATAGATAAGGGAGGGATGGCGCGCGCTTGCCGCCGTCCGGCGGCTTATGGGAATAATGCGCCGATGTTCGAATCGTTGCGAAATCTTGTCGTCGAGTTGACCGAAGGCGGCAAGCATCCAAGTCACTTCGAGGAGGGCGATTATCGCCTCGCCGCGGCAGCGTTGCTGGTGCATGCCGCGGCCATCGAAGGCAACATTCCGCAGGTCGCGCGCGACAAGCTGCATGCGCTGGTCAAGCAGCGGTTCGATCTCGACGATGCGCAAACCGACGAGCTGCTGGCCGAGGCGACCGCCGCGGAACGGCAATCGATCGACCTCTATCAGTTCACCGCGCGGCTCAATCGCTCGCTTGACGAGAAGGGGCGCGCCCGCGTCGTCGAGATGCTGTGGCAGATCGTCTATGCCGACGGCGTGGTCACCGAATTCGAAGACAATCTGGTCTGGCGTGCGGCCGACCTGCTGCACGTTCCGCAGAGCGAGCGCATCGCCTTGCGCCGGCGGGTGGCCGGCGAAGACGCGAGCGGAGACGCATGAGCGGGCCGCGGCCGGTCACCGTCGTCACCGGTGCCTCTGCCGGCATCGGCGCCGAGCTGGCGCGCGTGTTCGCGCGCCACGGCCATGAGCTCGCATTGGTGGCGCGGCGCGAGGATCGGCTGCACGCGCTGGCCGAGGAAATTGCCGCAACGGGGGCCGCCAAGCCGATCGTCATCGTTGCCGACCTCGCTCACGAGCCGGCGCGCAAGATCCGCGACGCACTCGCCGCGCGGGACGCCGAGCCGCAATACATGGTCAACAACGCCGGCTTCGGCCTCGTCGGCACCGCAGCCAGGCTCGATCCCGCCGAGCAACTGGCGATGATCGATCTCAATGTGCGGGCGCTGACCGAATTGTCGCTGGCCTTCGTCGACAGCCTCGCCCGCCACAAGGGCGGCTTGCTCAATGTCGGCTCGGTCGCCGGCTTTCTGCCCGGGCCGGGCATGACCGTTTATTACGCCACCAAGGCCTTCGTGCTGTCCTTCAGCGAGGCGATCCACAGCGAGTTCAAGAGCCGCGGCGTCCGCGTGTCGGTGCTTTGTCCGGGTCCGGTCGAGACCGAATTTGCCGCGCGCGCCGGCGTTGCCGGCAACATCGCGCCACCCATTCTCGCCCAGCCCGCCGCCTATGTTGCCGAACAGGGTTACCGCGGTCTTATGCGGGGCCAGCGCGTCGTCATCCCCGGCTTCACCAACAAGATAGCCGCGCTTGTGGCCCGCTACGCCCCGCGCCGGGCGCTGCTGGCCGTGGTGGACGCGCGGCAGTCGAGACGCAGGTCCGCGCGGAAAACATAGCCGCCATCGCCCGCTCATGTTGCCAAGCCCAGTAAAGCCGCTACTACTCGTCACCAGCGGCGATACGCGCGTTGCAATGCCATGCTGAAACCAGTCCTCATCATCCTGCACCAGGAGCATTCCTCGCCCGGCCGCGTCGGCCAGACGCTGACCAGGCTTGGTTTCCCGCTCGACATCCGCCGCCCACGTTTCGGCGATCCGCTGCCGGAGACCATGGACGAGCATGCCGGCGCCGCGATTTTCGGCGGCCCGCAAAGCGCCAACGACACCGACGACTTCGTCCGCCGCGAGATCGACTGGATCGGCGTGCCGCTGCGTGAGGACAAGCCCTTCCTCGGCATCTGCCTCGGCGCCCAGATGCTGGCCCGCCATCTCGGCGGCAAGGTGGCTCCCCGCGAGGACGGGACCGTGGAGATCGGTTATTGGCCGATCGAG
>DATJYA010000348.1:0-3765 GCA_035499835.1 Pseudolabrys sp. | reverse complement strand
GAGCAGCATTACCGCGCGCGCAAACAGATAAATCGGCATCATCGCCGCGAGCAGGCCCTGAACCAGCGCCTGCAGCAGGTTTTCGCCGAAACTCATGCGCAGAAGGCCGCCGTAGCCGATGAAGAGCGCGTGCAGCGGCGCATAGAGGATCACCGAGAGCGCGCCGACCACGGCGACCGCGCGCAGGCCGGGCAGCTGCCATTTGCGCAACAGGACGCCGAACGTCGCCCAGAACAGGCCGGCGGTGGTGAACAAAAGGTCGCCGCCGACGCCGTGGCTGCCGATGGTGGTGAGCGACTCGATGCCGAACACGATCAGGCCGCCGACGATGGTGACCGCGCCGATGATGCGCCGCACGGTCAAACGCTCGCCCAGCACCAGCGAGGCGAGAATGATGCCGAACAGCGCGGCGCAGGCCGGCTGGATGGCGGTCCCGTGGCCGAGCGGCACCAGCATGAAGCCGAAATAGGCGAGCAGCGCCTGCGGCGGCCCCGCCAGCACCGACGCCACGAGCCCGCGGCCCCAGCCAATGCCGCCGAGATCGCCGATGCCGTTGCGCAGCACGATGGGCATCAGCAGAAGTCCGGTCCAGAAGAAGCGGTGGAAGGCAAGGTCCTCCGGCGAGAAGCCGATGGCGATGCCGTGCTTGGCGGCGACGAACCCCGCCGCCCAGCCAAAGGCGGCTCCGGTGCCGCAGAGGATGCCGATGAGCGTGCCATTCGCGTGCGCCGCCGCAGGATCGTTCTTTGCTTCCACGGCGAACCGGCTCCTGCCCACGGGGTGACTTGCGCCCGGCTGATACTCTAGGATCGAGAGCTTAGTCCAATCGTGAAATCAAAAGCCTCACTTCAACGGGATGGAAAGCTCTCATGGCGAAAGCGCGTAAAGTCATCATTACCTGCGCCGTTACCGGCTCGATTCATACACCCTCGATGTCGCCGCATCTGCCGGTGACCGCCGAGGAAATCGCCGACGCGGCGGTCGGCGCCGCGGAAGCCGGCGCCGCCATCGTGCACCTGCACGCGCGCGATCCCAAGGATGGCCGTCCCGACCAGCGGCCGGAAGCCTTTGCGCCCTTCCTCAAGGTGATCAAGCAGCGCTGCAATGTGGTGGTGAACATCACCACTGGCGGCGCGCCGACCATGTCGATCGAGGAGCGCGTCAAGCCCGCCGCGACCTTCAAGCCGGAGGTTGCGTCGCTCAACATGGGGACGATGAATTTCGGGCTCTATCCGATGCTCAATCGCTACAAGGGCCATCTCAAATACGATTGGGAGGAGCCCTATCTGGAGAATTCGCGCAAGGGCATGTTCAAGAACACCTTCGCCGACATCGAATACATCCTCACCACCTGCGCCCAGAACAACACCCGCTTCGAAATCGAGTGCTACGACATCGGGCATCTCTACACGCTCAGGCATTTCCTCGATCGCGGCGTGGTCAAACCGCCGGTGTTCGTGCAATCGGTGTTCGGCATTCTCGGTGGTATCGGCGCGCATCCCGAGGACGTCATGATGATGAAACGTACCGCCGACCGGCTGCTCGGCGACAATTACCACTGGTCGGTACTCGGTGCCGGCGCCAACCAGATGCGGGTCGCGGCGCAGGCGGCGGCCATGGGCGGCAACGTACGCGTCGGCATGGAGGATTCGCTGTGGATCGGCGCCGGCAAGCTCGCCGAGTCGAACGCCCAGCAGGTCACGCAGGTGCGCAAGATCCTCGAAGGCCTGGGCCTCGACATCGCCGGCCCTGACGAAGCGCGCGAGATTCTCTCGCTCAAGGGCGGCGACAAGGTGGCGTTTTAATTGACCTGTCATTCCGGGGCGCTCGCGAAGCGAGCGGGCCCGGAATCCAGGGGCCAACGCATGGCCTATTACGTTTATCTCTTGGCTAGCGAACGGAACGGCACGCTGTATCTCGGTGTGACCAACGACCTCGTCCGCCGCGTACACGAGCATAAAAGTAAAATCGTGCGCGGATTTAGCCAGAGGTACGATATCGGCCGTCTCGTCTGGTTCGAAACCTATGATGACCCGACCAATGCCATTGCTCGCGAAAAAGACATCAAGAAATGGCGGCGAGCATGGAAATTGCGTTTGATTGAAGAATCAAACCCTCAATGGGTCGATCTTTACGAGCAAATCAGTCAGTAGCTTAGTAGCCCTGGATTCCGGGCTCGCGGCCTCACGGCCGCGCCCCGGAATGACGAGGAAACATGAACACCCTCGATACCGTCAGTCTGGCCATCCTGCTCGGCAGCGTGCTGGTTCTTGCCGGCATCCTGTCGAGCCTGATCGCGCTGCGCTTCGGCGCGCCGCTGCTGCTGGCGTTCCTGGCGGTCGGCATGCTGGCCGGCGAGGGCGGGCCCGGCGGACTGAAATTCGACGATGTGCGGACGACCTATACGGTCGGGTCGATCGCGCTGGCGCTGATCCTGTTCGACGGCGGGCTGCGCACGCGCTTTGCGACATTCCGCAACGTGCTGGCGCCGGCGGTGACGCTGGCCACTCTCGGGGTGCTGATCACAACGCTGCTGACCGCGCCGGTCGCCAAATACGTGCTCGGCCTCGGCTGGATTCAGGCGCTGCTGGTCGGCGCGGTCGTCGCGTCAACCGATGCCGCGGCCGTCTTCATCCTGATCAATGCCGGCGGCTTGCGCCTGCGCCCGCGCGTGCGCGCGACGCTGGAGGTCGAATCCGGCACCAACGATCCCTTTGCCGTGTTTCTGTCCTTGCTGCTGATCGAGATGCTGCTCGCTGGCGAGCAAAGCTGGTCACACGCATTGATGACCTTCGTCCGCGACACCGTGCTCGGCTGCATTATCGGTTATCTCGGCGGTCGCATCATCGCGCTAGTCCTCAACAAGGTCAGCCTCGCCCAGGGATTGCACCCGCCCTTCGTCGCGGTCGGCGCCGTGGTTTTGTTCGCATTCGCCAACGTGGTGCACGCCTCGGGCTTCCTCGCCGTCTATCTCGCCGGCCTCGTCGTCGGCAACCGGCAGACACGCGCCCACAATTCGATCGTCACCTTCCTCGACGCGGCAACGTGGCTGGCGCAGATCGTCATGTTCGTGCTGCTCGGTCTCCTGGTCTGGCCGCAACGGCTGACCGAAGGCCTGTTCGCGGCCATCGTGCTGGCAGCGGCGCTGATGCTGGTGGCGCGGCCGGTGGCCGTGTTCCTCTGCTTGTGGCCGTTCGGCTTCCAGTTCAAAGAGAAGCTGTTCATTTCCTGGGTGGGATTGCGTGGAGCGGTCGGCATCTTCCTCGCCTCGATACCGCTGCTGGTCGGCCTGCCGGCGGCCTATCTCTATTTCGACGTCGCCTTCGTCGTCGTGCTGTCGTCGCTGCTGATCCAGGGCTGGACCGTTACCGCTGCCGCGAAGAAACTCGGCATGTCGTTTGCCCGCAACGATCCGCTGCCGCGCCGCGTCGAGCTCGACCTGCCGGGTCAGCTCGAGCGCGAAATCGTCGGTTATCCGGTCGCCGCCAACAGCCCGTTCCTGCGCCGCGGACTGATCCCGAACTGGGCGCGGCCGACGCTGGTCGTACGCAAGGAGAAAATCCTCACGCCGGGCGAAGCCCACCCGGTGCGCGAAGGCGATTATGTCTATCTGCTGGCGCCGCCGGAGAAAGCTCAGGCGCTCGACCGTTTTTTCGTCAACATGCCGCCGCCGGCCGCGCCCGATCCGCGGCTGCTCGGCGATTTCTTCGTCCCGGGGGAGGCGACGCTGGGCGCGCTTGCCGAGATCTACGGGCTGCAGATCGC
>DATJYA010000347.1:0-4067 GCA_035499835.1 Pseudolabrys sp. | reverse complement strand
GGCGCTTGGACTCCTCGATCACATCCTTCATGAAGCCTTGCGTGGTGGTATCCTTCACCACGTCGGCCACTGCCGTCATTCCCCCGCCGTTCTGCAGCATTTCTAGCCTTTTACGTTTCGGTTTCCTGCCCGATTAAATGGGCATCTGGGCAATGAATGCAATCGGGTCAGGGGCTGGCGGCCGATGGCCCGGAAACCGTCTCGATGCGCGGCAAATGGCCCGTCGATTCAAGGAATTTGACGAGGTCGTCGCGGGCAATCGTCGTGGTCATGGTGTTGTCGAGCGGGTGAAAATTCAGCGTCTGGTGCGCCATCATCTCGCCGTCGAGGACGACGGTAACGCGGCCCGCCGTGTCGTTGATGGCGCCGAAGGGCGTCACCGAGCCGGGCTCGACGCCCCAGACCTCGCGCAGCAGATCGGAAGCGCCGAAGGAAAAACGCCCCGTGGCGCCGAGCCGGCGATGCAGGCTCTTGAGATCGATGTTGGCGCTTTCCAGCGCCACCACGAGATAAAGCTCGTATTTCTTGTCGCGCAGGAACAGGTTCTTGGTGTGCGCGCCGGGCAGCTCGCCGCGCAGTTTTTTCGCCTGTTCCACGGTGAAAACCGGCGGATGCCTGGCCGTCCTATGCGGGATGCCGAGCCGGTCGAGCGCGGCGAACAGATCGTCGGGAGTTGCGGGCATGCGGGCGACACCATAGTTCCTGGGAATAATTATGTCGCCCGTCGGTTTCACCAGGGAGATCATCATGCGCGCGCTAATTACGATTGCCGCTCTCCTAGCAGCCGTATGCCTGGGTGCTTGGCCGGCTCAAGCAGATGGCAATGGACCGTGGTGTGCGGTGTTTTCCCTCGGATTAGGCGATTCTGTTTGGGACTGCCGCTATGCCTCGCTCGAGGCCTGCCGGCCGTACGTGATCGCCGGCAACCGCGGGTTTTGCAATCCAAATCCGGCCTGGGACGAACGTGCGAGCGCCCCTGCACGCCGAAAACATCCCGTCCCGCGCGGTTAACGGCACATTTCCGCGGTGGTTGCAAAGGGGCTCGCCTATTGGCTATAGGAACGGGCTTGGCGGCCGGGCTGGTACCGGCCAACTATCCAACGGATGCGGGTGTAGCTCAGGGGTAGAGCACGACCTTGCCAAGGTCGGGGTCGAGGGTTCGAATCCCTTCGCCCGCTCCAACCTTCGCGCCCTTCGGCGCTTCGGTTGGCAAGCCAGTCTGATCGCGAAAGGTTGCCCGCCATAGCTTCAGCGAAGGCGGGCCTTTTTATTTCTCCTTCACGTCGATGATCGTTCCGCCGGTCATGCGCGCAAGCTCCGGCGCGCTGCTGCGGAAGACGTGGCGCGGCGTTCCGGCTGCCGCCCAGAGCGGATCGAGCTTCATCAGATCGGCGTCGATGAAGATGCGCGGCGGGCTGAGATGGCCGACCGGGGCGACGCCGCCGATGGCAAAGCCGGTGACGTCGCGCACCCAGCGGCCGTCGGCCGGCTTCACCGGCTGGCCCACGGCGGCGGAAATCTTGCCGACATCGACGCGATTGGCGCCCGAGGTGAGCACCAGCACCACCTGTTCGCCGGCGCGCAGCACGATCGATTTGACGATCTGCGCCACCGTGCAGCCGACCGCCGTGGCGGCATCCTGCGCCGTGCGCGTTCCTTCCGGAAACATGGTGATGGTGTCGGCGTGGCCGGCAACAAGCAACGCTTCGCGCACGCGTTCGACGGAGTCGCTCACGGTCAGTATCCCGCCGCCATGGCGCCGCGGGTGCGCGTGTCGGCCGCGCCGACATAACCGTTATCGGTGACCGCGATCGAATTGGCCGAGGTGCCCGGCGCAACCGGCACGATCTTGTAACCGTCCGCGGTCAACGCATCGAGCACGCCGGCCGCAAAGCCCGGCTCGACCAGCACCTCGTCGGGTTGCCATTGGTCGTGCAGCCGCGGCGCCGTCACCGCTTCGGCAATGCCCATGTGGAAGTCGACGACGTTGGCGATCACCTGCAGCACCGCGGTGATGATGCGGCTGCCGCCCGGCGAGCCGGTGACGAGAAACGGCTTGCCGTCCTTGAGCACAATCGTCGGCGTCATCGACGACAGCGGCCGCTTGCCCGGCCCGGGCAGATTGCTGTCGAAGCCGACCAGGCCATAGGCGTTCGCGGCGCCGGGCTTGGCGGTGAAGTCGTCGAGCTCGTTGTTGAGCAACACGCCGGTGCCGTCGGCGATGAGGCCGAGGCCGTAGGAGAAGTTGAGTGTATAGGTGTTCGACACCGCATTGCCGTCTCGGTCGATGACGGAAAAATGCGTGGTGTTGCGGCCTTCGTATTCGGCGGGCGTGCCCGGTTGGATGTCGGCCGCGGGCGTTGTCTTGTCGGTGATGCTGCCGCGCAATGATGCCGCATATTTTTTCGCGATCAGTCCGGCGACCGGGACGCTCACCGTATCGGGATCGCCCATGTATTTGGCGCGGTCGGCATAGGCGCGTTTCATGGCCTCGATCATGAGATGCAGCGACTTTTCGCCGCGTCCCAGCTTGGCGAGATCGTAGCCCTCGAGAATGTTGAGCATCTCGATCAGCGCCACGCCGCCGGACGACGGCGGCGGCATGGAGACGATGTCGTAGCCGCGATAGCTGCCGCGCACCACCGGCCGCTCGATGGCTCGGTAACTTTTCAAGTCGTCCGCGGTCATGATGCCGCCAGCCGCGCGCACGGCGTCGGCGATCTTGCCGGCGACACGGCCCTGATAGAAGCCGCCGGGGCCGTGGTCCGCGATGGCCTGAAGCGTGTCGGCGAGATCGAATTGCAGCAGCCGGTCGCCCTGGCGTGGCACCCGGCCGCCGTTGAGCAAAATCCCCTCGGACGACGGCCAGCGCGCCAGCCGGTCGCGCGCCGCGGGCAGCGAGTCGGCAAGATCGTCCTCCACCGGAAAGCCATTCTGCGCCAGGTTGATGGCCGGCGCGATCAAGTCGGCGAGCGAGAGCTTGCCGGAGCCGTATTTCTCCGCGGCGAGCGCGAGGCCGGCGACGGTGCCGGGCACGCCGATGGCGAGAGCGGAATCGCGCGACTTTGCCGCATCGGGATTGCCCTGCGTGTCGAGAAACATGGTTGGCGTTGCCGCCGCCGGCGCGGTCTCGCGATAATCGATGGCAATGTCGCGAGGACCTTTGGCAAGGTGGATGACCATAAAACCGCCGCCGCCGATGTTCCCGGCGCGCGGATAGGTCACCGCCAGCGCAAAGCCCACCGCCGCCGCCGCGTCGACCGCGTTGCCGCCGCGGTCGAGGATTTCGACGCCGATGCGCGCGGCGCGGCTTTCCTGCGCCACGACGATGCCGTTATGCGCGAGAATCGGCGCCGCCGGCGCAATGCCGGTCGGCCGTCCGACCGGCGCGACCTGGGCAAAGGCCAAAGCGCCAATGAGAAGCGCGGTTACGAGGGTGAGATGGCGAGTCATTTTGCGTGAGCTTACGTGAGCTCAGTTTTCTCCCCGCGAAAATGGCGGAAATATTGCGTAGCACAAATTAAAGGCGTCGCTCGATGGCCGCTAGTCGCCGGCCAATGTTCATACAACCGTTAAAGAACTTCCATCGAAGCGGCACATAGGGTGCCTAGCCTCATCGCGAGGCTGAGCCGGTGAAGGGGGCAGGCGTCGGTATGACGCTGGGTCGCACTCGCCGCCGGTTTACTTCTCACCAGCAGCTCGGAATCACGGCTTTCCTGAATATTCCGACGGCGCTCACGCGCGCTTTGCGCATCTATGACCATCAGGGGGACGACTTCATGAAAAGATTTCTATTATCGACCGCGTTATTGGCCGCGGCCGTCACCGTCAATCAAGCGGCTTCGGCCGACGATTGGGACGCTCGCTTCCACGATAACGACAAGGTGACGATCGCCGTGTTCGGTGATTGGCCGTACGGCCAAATTCTGTTCGACAGCGCCTCGCTGCTGGTCAATTCGATCAATGCCGACCGCGATGTCAGCCTCGTCATCCACGTCGGCGACATTCACTCCGGCAGCCAACCCTGCACCAGCGCCGGCATCAACAATTACAGCCCGCCGACGCCC
>DATJYA010000346.1:0-2148 GCA_035499835.1 Pseudolabrys sp. | reverse complement strand
CCGGATACCGCCAGCACCAGCGCCGGCACATGCTCGAGTTTGGCGAATAGCGACTTTGCTTCCTTGGCCGAGACTGGCGTTGCGTTTTGCGAGCCCATGATCCTGTGCGAAAGCCGCTTCCGCGCCATCCATCAAGTCCGGCGGCGGGCTTTTCAGCCGCGCAATCTAGCAGTGCGCACGCTTTTGTTCCTGCGTGACCCCGCGCTTGACGCTTGCGGACGCGCGCGGATATTTGCGTCCGACCTCGGCAAGCGTCGCGCAGGCCGCTTCCTTCTGGTTAAGCGCGGCGAGCGATTGCCCCAGGCGCAGCAGCGAGTCCGGCGCCTTGCCGGAACTTTCATATTTTGTCGAGACGGCCAGAAAAGCTTCCGCCGCGTCGCGATAGTGCTGCTGCTGGAACTGGCTTTCGCCCAGCCAATATTGCGCCTCAGGCACCAACTTCTCATCGGGATATTTGCGCACAAAATCGCGGAACGCCTGCTCGGCCAGCCCGTAGTCCTTGTGCAGCACGTAACCGTAAGCCAGTTCGAATTCGTCCTTCGGCGTCGCCGAAGGCGGCAGCGTCGCGAGTTGCACCCCGGCGGCACCGGCGCCGCTCGGCGGCATCTGGCCGCCTGCGGGCGGCCGGGCGGCGACCGGCGCTGCCGGCGGCGGATTGGGATTATCGGCGAGCGTCGACAGATCGAGCGGCGCGCCGGCGGCGCGCCCGCCCGGGGCGCCGACCGGCGGCACATTTGCCGCATTGTCGGGCGGCGGTGCGCTGACGCTTTCGTTGCCAAGCGTGCGCGGCGCGCCCGGTGCGTTCGGCTGCAGTTTGGGATCGAAGGCGTCGGAGCGGCGGCCGGGCGCGGCGGCTTCCACCGGTGCATTCATCGGCGCCGCAGGCGGCGGCGCCATCGCTCGCGGCGCGGCGCCGCTTCCCGGCGGCGCGCTCTTGGAGCCGAGCTGCTGCAAGCGGTATTCGGTGTCGTCCTGCATGCGTTTGAGCTGCATCTGCAGCTGCTGGTTCTGGTACTGCAACTGCTCGATGGTGCCGGTGAGCTGGCGCAGCGCATTCTCGATGCGGTCGATGCGCATTCCGACGTCGGCGCTGTCGGCGGGCGCGCCTTGCGCCGGTGCCGCCTGCGGCTCCTGCTGCTGCTGCTGGGCCTGCTGCTGCTGACCACGATTGAAAATATTGTCGAGGAACCCGCCGGAGCGCTCCTGCGCCATGGCCGTGCCGGCCAGCAGCAGCAAGGAAAGCGCGGCAAGCGCCGTGATGCGATGTGGCGAACGCGTCATGGTCAATAATGTCGGCACGGCCCTGATCCCCGGTTCCGGTAGCATAGGCCGCGCTACGTCGAAATTGTGACTAATGTGCAGCCCTGATCCATGGCGCCGGCCAATGAAATCGGGCGCGCGGGCAATCGGCCCTACGCGCCCCGGGACCAGTGTCAGCGTAGGATCGCGCCGTCAGGAACTGGCGTTGAGCACGGTGACCGCGCGGCGGTTCTGCGACCAGCAGGATATGTCGTTGCAGACTGCGACCGGGCGCTCCTTGCCGTAGGAGATGGTGTGCATCCGGTTGGCGGCGATGCCGCGCGAGACCAGATAGTCGCGCACGGCCTGGGCGCGACGGGCGCCGAGCGCGAGGTTGTACTCGCGGGTGCCGCGCTCGTCGGCATGGCCTTCGATGGTGAACTGGCTGTACTGGCTGTAGTTGGTGAGCCACTGCGCCTGCTTGTCGAGGGTCGCGCGCGATTGCGCCGTGAGTTCTGTGGAGTCGGTGTCGAAGAACACGCGGTCACCGACATTGACCACGAAGTCCTGCTGGCTGCCCGGCGTCGCCTGACCGGCGGCGTTCGCCATGGCGTCCTCGGGTTTGTTGGCGCAGGCCGACATGGCCAGCGCTGCGGTGACCACGGCCGCCATACCGGCCGCACGGATGAGCTTCTGGGCGTTCGTCATTTCCGGACTCTCCACTCTACTCGCGCACTGCAAGATCGGTTGCGGACGCGTGATCCGGGATCATGCGCTTGGCTATGGTCTAACAGCGCGTTCGTTAAGCGAACGTTCCATCAACCTTGATGAGGCCTTGCCAAGCACGGCTAACATTATTGGAACCGCGTAAACCGTTTGTGATGGTTAAAAGCCGGTAAAAGTATGGCG
>DATJYA010000345.1:0-2813 GCA_035499835.1 Pseudolabrys sp. | reverse complement strand
GCCAGAATGCGCCGCATGTGGGGCTAGACCTCAAAACAAAGCCGGCGCCTTGCCGATCGGGATCGGCCCAAGAAGAATCGTTCCATCGTTGAAGCGCAGCGGCACCGTCACCGCGCGGCGGCCTTCGAGCGTCGTCTGCTCACCGAGCAGATTGAGGCCGAGTGAGAGATTGGCGCCGGCCTGCGCGCGCGCCACATCGCCGAGCCCGGGCGCCAAGCGGTCGAGCGCGCCGGCGAGCTTGTCCATGGGCTGCGATTGCTGCACCGCCTTCTGCGCGCCGATTTCCGCCAGGAAGGCCTCGACGCCGGCGATGGTGACGGTCAACTGGCCTTCGAGACGGCCATTGCTGTTGAGCGCAAGCGCGCCGCCGCCGACAGCGATGGTCTCGCCCTGCTGGACCCGCGCATTGGTGATGTCGATGCGGCCGCCTTCCGCCTGCATCTGCCGGAAGCGCGCCGGCCAGGGTTTGGGCGAGAAATCGCTTAAGCCGCGCAGCACCGCGGTGATATCGGCGTCGATCGGCTGCACCGCCGCCGGATTGAGTCCCGGCGCCGAAGCCGCGCCGAGGCGCAGCACCGTTTCGATCACCGGATGGCTGGCGGCGGAGCCCTCGACGATGCGGCCGTGCAATTCGATGCGTTTTGCCGTCAGCAGATTCTGCCGGATGCCGCCGGCCACGCGGTCGAGGTTAGGATGATCGAGCACGATCGAGGCGCGCTGCGGCGACTCCGGCGTTCCGCGCACGCTCGACTGCATCAGCGTCCAGTTGGCGATCATGTCCGGCGCGTGGCCAGGCTCGGCCACGGTGAGCGGGCCGGTGAACTCGCTGATCATCAGCGTCGGGTCATAAACCTGGACCGCGGCGAGGATGTGCGCCGTTTTCAGCTCGACCGGCGGCTGATTGCTGCGGAACAGCGCCGAGGCCTTGTCGCATTCGACCTCGATGCGGAACGGGTAGCCGCCGACCGTCTGCGAGCCGCACTTGTAGATGCGCCCGGCCTTGGCCTCGCGCGCGCGCCAGGCATCCACGGTCGTTTCCGCCTTGCCCGCGGCGAAGGACCAGAACCAGCTCCAGCCGCCAACGAGCGCGACAAACAGCACCAGCGTGCCGATATAGCGGTAGCGCCTGCCGCGACGGCGGGCTTGGAGATTTTTTGCGTTGCGCGCGGCCATCCGCTTCAATTCCGTTGAGGCACGAACTTTTTCCGAAAGCCGGTGTCCATCCCCGCTCGGGGGTCGAGGGCATGCTTTTCGGGGCCACGCTCTGTGACCTGCCGAATGCGGCGTTTATACGCCGGTAACATGAGTTGCGCCGCCGCGGCACTCCTGATACGCGGGCGGGTCCGCCGGGTCCTGCCAACGCCAACGTCCGAACCCGATGAACACCAATCCCGACCAAAACCGCGACGATCTTTGGGTCTTCGCCTACGGATCGCTGATGTGGCGGCCCGGCTTTGAATTCCTCGAGCGGCGCAACGCCCGGCTGGTCGGCGCGCATCGCGCGCTTTGCGTCTATTCCTTCGTCCATCGCGGCACCCCGGAAAAGCCAGGCCTGGTGCTCGGGCTCGACCGCGGCGGCAATTGCCGCGGCATCGCCTATCGTGTCGCCGCGGCGAGCCACAGCCAAACGGTCGACTACCTGCGCGGGCGCGAGCAGGTGACGTTGGTTTACCGCGAAGCCATTCGCGCGGTCTGGCTCGACGACGATCCGCAGCGAACGGTACGGGCGCTGTGCTACGTGGTCGACCGCGGCCACCGCCAATACGCCGGCCGCCTTAGCCTTGCCCAGCAACTGCACTTTGCGCGCCAGGGCCATGGCCGCTCCGGCGCCTGCCGCGACTACGTGCTGGCGACGGTCAAAGAGCTGGAAGCGCAGGGCATCCGCGACGCCGAGCTGGAGCTGCTGGCCGAACGCCTCAAGGGCGCCCACGAATCGCAACCGTCAGCTTAATTGGCGGCGGCCTTCCTCGATCAGGCGCGCGGTCGCGGCCTCGACCTCGCTCTGCAGCCGCTTGAAGAACTCCTCCTTGCCGAGCCCGGGCAGGATCGGATCGAGAATTTCGACGACGACCGTTCCCGGAAAGCGGCGGATCGAGCGGCGCGGCCAGAACAGGCCGGAATTGAGCGCAATCGGCACGCAGGGCACGCCCTCGGCAGCGTAAAGATGCGCCACGCCGTATTTGTAGCGCGGCTCGGCCCCGGCCGGCCGCCGCGTGCCCTCGGGGAAAATGATGAGCTGGCGATTGGCGGACAGTTCGATGCGCGCGCGCTCGGCCATGGCGGCGAGCGCGGCCGAGCCGGCGCCGCGATCGACCGGCACCATGCGCCCCTTGATGGTGAGCCAGCCGAAGATCGGGATCCATTGCAGCTCGCGCTTCATGATGAAGAACGGATTGTCGAACAGCGGCAGCAGCGCGAACGTCTCCCAGGCCGACTGGTGCTTGGCGGCGACAATGATCGGCCCCTTGGGCAGCTTCTGCAGCCCGCGGATTTCATAGTCGATGCCGGCAACGAGGCGGAGCAGCTTGAGATTGGTGCGGCTCCACGACTTCGCCACCGCGATGATGGCGCGATAGGGCATGAAGAAGGTCGGCAACGCTGCGATCAGATAGACCGCGGTGTTCAGATAGAACAGCACGTTGAAAGCAATGGAGCGAAGCATGATGCGCAAAGGATTGCGCTCCGTCACGTCGAGCTGTCGGGATCAATCCGCATGCGCGCCAATGCGAAGAGATATTTCAGATATTCGGAAACATAGACCCGCGCGGTATCGAGGCTCGACCACCACGGGTCGGCCTTCACCCGTTCCGACA
>DATJYA010000344.1:0-5348 GCA_035499835.1 Pseudolabrys sp. | reverse complement strand
CCTGAGACGGCGCTCAAACAACGACCAGTCGCCGCTTGCCGAGGCGTTGCACCATGCCGCCAGCCGCCGCGCCGCCAGATCGGCGTCGCCTTTTTGGCCGGGCAATGGCTCGAAGTCGTCAGACAGGATTTCGTCAATGGTGGCGGCGCGAACGATCAGGCGCTCGAAGAAAGCATCCATGCAGAATCCGCTCCGATGCGGGCGGCCACGGTTATACTAGGCCCGGTCGGGCCGATGCCATTTCCGGCCCGCACGGCCCGGCGTCCCAATATGGGAACATTCGAGCGAGCGCCAGTCTATCAACAGGCGGGGAAGCAAGCCGTTGCGCCGGGGATTCGCTTGAGTCAGTCGTTCGGTCGGCTTTGTTGGGCGGTTTTGCTACGCAAATCTCCGCCACAATCGGAGCCGTGGGTATTGATTGTATAGCTAAAGGTAATGAAACGCAGGCTTATTTAGATTGACTTTGCCCTGTACGCATCGGATGATTAAATATGGCGCTGGGAGGGGGGCGTTATCCGATTTTCTTCTCCTGCCTGCTATCTGCCGGCGCCGCTGGCGAACGAAAGGATCAATAAGATGAGTGACGCTACCTTGGTTCTCGATCAGGAAGAAGAAATCCTGACCTTCAAAGTCTCCGATGAGGCGCTGGAGACGGCGGCAGGCGCGGGCAAAGAGAATGCCTTCACGCTCGGCGCTTGCAGCGGCCTGTCTATCTGCCCGTCGCAGTAACAAAACCAACGACTTCCTAATTACGCCCCTTCAACGAGGCGCCGGACATCACGGCGCCTCGTTCTTGCTCGCCTTGAGTTTTCATCTCGCCCGCAGCGGGCGGCCATCATCCTGGCGACAAATTCTTGAAACCGTGCGCGGTCCATTCGCGCGCCGGCGTGCTATCGTTGCGATTGAAACGCAATCGATAACCTGCATTGATCACGCAGTGGCGCGAATTTCGCTGGAGTCGCAAGATGGATCGCCGATCTTTGCTCAAATCCGCCGTGGTTACTCTGGCCGCGCAGCGGCTCGGATTGCCCTTGATCGGCGACGCGCAGGCACAGGGCGCCGCACCGGCCTGGCGGCATGGCGTGTGCAAGTTCGGTGAACTGAAGTATCCGTCCGGCTTCAAGCAATTCGACTACGTCAACGCGACCGCGCCGAAAGGCGGCGCGGCTTCTGCCATCATGCTCGGCACCTTCGACAATTTCAATTCGGCGGTCGCCGGCGTCAAAGGCACCCTGGCGTTCGGCATCGAGCTTATCTACGACACGCTTCTGGTCGCCTCGCTCGACGAAGTGGCGAGTGTCTATGGCCTCTTGGCCGAGGCCGTGAGCTACCCCGATGACTTTTCTTCCGCCACCTATCGACTGCGCGCGGAGGCAAAATGGCATGACGGCAAGCCGGTTACGCCTGACGACGTCGTCTTTTCCTTCAATACGTTCAAGAAGCTGAGCCCGCAGGCCGCGGCCAGCTTTCGCAACGTCGTCAAGGCCGAGAAGACCGGCGACCGCGAAGTGACTTTCACCTTCCAGGGCACGGGCAACCGCGAACTGCCGCAGATCGTCGGGCAGTTGACGATCGTGCCCAAGGAATGGTGGGAGGGCACCGACAAGGACGGCGAGAAGCGCAGCATCGGCGAAACGACGCTCGAGCCCCCGCTTGGCAGCGGGCCCTACCGCATCAAGGAATTCGCGCCCGGCCACAACATCGTCTACGAGCGCGTCGCGGACTATTGGGGCAAGGACCTCAACGTCAATATCGGCCGCGACAATTTCGGCCAGCTACGATTTGAATATTTCCGCGACGCCACCGTCGCCATCGAGGCGTTCAAGGCGGATACGGTCGACTGGCGCACCGAGAACAGCGCCAAGAATTGGGCGACCGCCTACGATTTTCCGGCGGTCGGCGAAAAGCGCGTCATCCTCGAGGAATTTCCGATCAACAATGTCGGCATGATGCAGGCCTTCGCCTTCAACATCCGCCGCGACAAGTTCAAGGATCCGCGGCTCCGCCTCGCGTTCAATTATCTGTTCGATTTCGACGAGATGAACAAGAAGATCTTTTTCGGCCAGTACAAGCGCATCTCCAGCTATTTTCAGGGCACCGACCTCGCCTGCAGCGGGCTGCCGAGCGGACGCGAGCTCGAGCTGCTGCAGACCGTGCGCGACAAGGTGCCACCCGAGCTTTTCGAAAAGCCGTATGCCAATCCGGTTACCGACAACCATAATGAGGCGCGCAACAATGTGCGCCACGCCATGCGCCTGTTCAAGGACGCCGGCTACGAGATCCGCGAGCAGCAGCTTGTCAACGCCAAGTCGGGCGAGCAGCTTTCGGTGGAATTCCTCGGCAATTCTCCGGCCTTCGAACGCGTGTTCTTGTTCTACAAGCCGTCGCTCGAGCGCGCCGGCATCAATGTCTCGGTGCGCACGGTTGACGAGGCGCAGTACGAAAACCGGCTGCGCGGCTGGGATTTCGACCTCATCACCTATGCCTGGATCGAATCGCTTCTGCCCGGCAACGAGCAGCACGACTTCTGGGGCTCACGTGCTGCCGATCAGCCGGGCTCGGAAAACGTCATCGGTATCAAGAACCCGGCGGTGGACGCGATGATCGACGCGGTCGTCGCTGCCAAGACGCCCGACGATTTGACCGCTGCGGCGCGCGCGCTCGACCGTGTGCTGCTGTGGAACCACTACGTCGTGCCGCAATGGTCCTACAACATGCTGCGCACAGCGCGTTGGAATCGCTTCAGCCGCCCACAGACACTGCCGAAATTCGGATTGGCCGCCTTTCCGACGCTGTGGTGGTGGGACGCCGCGAAGGCGGCGAAGACCGGCAACCGGCAATAGTCGGTCGGGAAGGGCAGGCGCGCGCGGGTTTACGCCTGCGCCTCGTGCAGCTTTTTCTGCGCCTTGATGAATTCGTAATAGTCGGGTGGCTCGAAATCGAGCAGGGTGCCGCCGGACTCGAAGTGCTGGATAAACGCCATGCCGATCGCGTAGGTGGCGCCGACCGACAATGCCGGCATCGTGAGCGCGGCAACCGTCATCCCGAGCAGCGGCACTCCCTTGAGCAGGCTTGCGGCGCCGAGGCTGCTGCTCGCGGGAACCGCGGTTCCGGCAAGGCCAGCGATGATCGCCTTGCCGCGGTTCTCGGAAAACGGCACCCCGTAAAGTTGCGACAAGCGGCGCAGCATCTGAATCTGCACGCCGGTTACTGCCGCGAGGTCGGCAAGGGGCACCGGGAGAAGTCCGGCAACGCCCGACCATAGCGAGAATCGCTTGACCAGCTTTCTTGCTGACACGCGGCGGCCTTCCGGCGAATCGTCGGTTACGTCGAGGCCGTCGTCATCCGCGAGTAATGCGGTTGGACTGAGCTCCCATGGCTCTTTTACGCGCTCGGCGAATTCGGGCCTGGCGCCCGGGGTGCGCGCTGCGGTCGGCCTGATGGCGCGGGGTAGCTTCTTCTTATTCATGGTCAGGCAGCTTGCCTGATCCCGACGATGCCGTCCACCTCGTCGGCGAGCGCCGCGATCTCTCGCGCCGCCGCCCCGGACTTTTCGATCAGGCTCGGCGTTGCGCCCCATAGCGCCGCCTCCGCGTAGGCGACCCGGTTGGTCATTTCACTTTTGAGCACCGGGAATCCGGCCTCGATCAATTCGGCGCGGATTTGCTTGGCGATCACCGAGTCACGCGTGGTCTGCGTCAGCACGCAGCGGAAGAAACGCCGCTCGCCTTCGTCGCCCTCGATTAGCGAATTGAGCGTATCGAGCATGCGGTCGACATCGAGGGGCGAGGCCTTGACGGGGACCAACAGGAAGTCGGCCGCGGCGATGCAGGCGAGCGTCGACAGCGAGCGGAAGCCGGGGGTATCGATGATGATCGGGCCGGTCGCGGCGAGGTTGCGCGCGGTCTTCCAGGCATTCTCGGTGGCGTCCGCCACCACCTTCACGCCGCCGAGCGCCTTTTCGCGCGCGGCAAGGCGGGAGATCGAGCGCTGCGGGTCGGCGTCGATGATGGTCGAACTGCGGCCGCATAATTGCCAATGCACCGCAAGACAACTCGCCAGCGTGCTCTTGCCGCTACCGCCCTTCATGGTCGCAACCGTAATGATCTGCCGCATCAGCCACCTGCCTTTTCGCTTGATGTGCGTGGGACGCGAATCACTAACGGCGATGCTAACGGATTTTGCGCCGGGATTCCCGGATGATGGCCAAGGCCCGGCAATATTGGCGTTTTCGGCGTCCTGGGGGGCGGCTTGCCGCCGCTCGCGTCGGCGGCCTATCGAGCCTTTGCCGGCGTGCAGGACGCGGTGACCATCGCGTGAAACATGTCGAAGGATTGAATGGCTATCTGGCAGGCCGTCGACGCGTCGGGCGCAACGCTGATGACGTCGCCCGGCGCCGCCGATTGCCGCTTGCCGTTGATATTGATGTTGATGCTGTCGTTGCCGGGCGAGCCAATGAGCCCGAGGGTCAAGCGGCCGTCGGCGACGAGGATCGATTGATTGGGCTTGAGGTCGTAGGTGTTGTCCGCCGGCTTCATCTCGTTCATCGCGGTCTGCGCGCTGGCAAACTTGGCTTGCAGCGCGGCATAGCTTGCGGCCTGCTCGGCAACCTGCTTGTTGAGCTTCTGACTTTCCGCCCGCAACTGCTGGATCATCTGCGAGGTCGCCGCGACATCGCGATGGGCCAATTCGAGCCCGAGGACATAGCTGCCGAGGACAAGGGCCGCGATGAAAGCGATCAGGAGGGCGCGGCGGCGTCTCTGCGCCCACAAACCGCGCCGCTGATGGCTTCTGGAGGCCGAGTGCCTCGTATGGACCGATGGCCTTGAAGTGTCGGTCACGTCGCTGTTCCTCGTTACTGTTTAGGTGCGCCAGCGCCGGAACTGGTCGCCGACCTGGTCGCGCTCAATTCTTCGGTGAGCCAGGGCAGCAGGGCCTTGACGCGGGCGAGATCGAGATAATTGCCGAGCGATTGCGATGTGGCCACGGCGCCTTCCTGAGGCACCTCCGGTGTTTGCGCCGCGCCAGCCGGGTGAGCGCCGCCGGCTGGAGTTGTGCCCGGTGGCGTCGACGCCGCGCTGGCGGCCGGCGAGACGGCCGACGTCTTGTTTGCCCCGCCCTCGGCGGGTTTCGGGCCGGGGCTCGGCCAGGACGGAGTGTCGGTATTGCCGAGAATGATCGGCAGACCGTCCTTGCCGCCGCCGATAATCACGACCTTTGCATTCGACGACTGCGCCAGCGCCAGCGTCGCCTCGATGCCGCGCCAGCGCAGGTATGAATCGGAAATGCCCTGGCTCACCGTCCGCTGGAACGCCGCTATGCCGTTGGCCTCGATCTGCTTGCGCCGC
>DATJYA010000343.1:0-4981 GCA_035499835.1 Pseudolabrys sp. | reverse complement strand
ATCCCGCCAACGCCCTATGCGCGCTATGGCAATTACGCCCCGATTCTATTTCTGGTAGTCAGCTTGCTTATGATCGGGCGTAAACGTCTGCACGCCTAGATGGGCAGTATGCGGCAATACTCCCGTACCAGTTGTTTGCTGCTCCACCGAAATTGCATCCTGAGGCTGCAAGGCGGATTTCCCATCAAGTGGAATGCCATTGAAAACTTTGGCAAATTTTCGCCGATTTTTTTGCGCCGTTTACCAACCTGTGGGCAATGACGGATTGCGTAAGGGGCGTTTTTCGTGACATTAGGCTGCACAATAGTTGTATAGGAGATATTTATGGCTAAGAAGGCGCCGAACCCGATCGACAAGCACGTCGGCTCGCGTGTGCGCATGCGCCGCATGATGCTGAGCATGAGCCAGGAAAAGCTCGGCGACGCATTGGGCCTCACTTTTCAGCAAGTGCAGAAATACGAAAAAGGCACCAACCGCATCGGCGCCAGCCGGCTGCAGCAAATCTCCAATATTCTACAGGTGCCGGTGTCTTTCTTCTTCGAAGGCGCGCCGCATATGCCGGGCCATTCAAGCGGCATGAGCGAGGCACCGTCGCCGGCCTATGTGTCCGACTTTCTCGCCACCTCGGATGGCCTGTCTCTGACCAAGGCGTTCACGCGCATCAAAAACAGCAAATTGCGCCGCCGCATCGTCGATCTCGTCGAGCAGATCGCCGAGGAGACCGACTGAACAGCCGCCGCTTTATCTCTTGGCGGTCGGCTGCGTTTTGCAGCGAATTTCAGGCTCGTTCTAATAATTTATTTCAGCACGAAATTGTCGCCGGGCATTTCCCATCAATGATCCTCGTCGCCTGAGGCTATTGCCCACTTCAGCCCGCATCTTGACCTGTCAAAGGTACACTGCAAGAAACACCCTCGACGTGGCAGGGCGCGGCACAAAAATCGCGCGGCGGGAGGAGTTTAGCGTGTCTCACAGGAATTTCTTGTTCACCAGCGAGTCGGTTTCCGAAGGTCATCCGGACAAGGTCTGCGACCAGATCTCCGATGCGGTGCTGGACGCGTTTCTGGAAAATGACGTCAAGCTCGGCATTTCCGACGATAGCTTGGTCAACACCCGGCTCGGCTGCGAAACGCTGGCCACCACCAACAAGATCGTCATCGCCGGCGAAGGCCGCGGCCAGGCGCCGTTTTTCCGCAAGCACGGCGACAAGGTGGTCGTCGATCGCGAGGCAATCTCCGAGATCGCCCGCGGCGTGGTCAAGGACATCGGCTACGATCAGGACGGCTTCTCCTATTACGGCGCCGACATCGAGGTGCTGCTGCACGGCCAGTCGCCCGACATCGCCATGGGCGTCGACGCCAAGAAGAAAAAGAGCGGCGAGGAAGAAGGGGCCGGCGACCAGGGCATGATGTTCGGCTTTGCCTGCACCGAAAGCGAAGTCTACGAAAAGAACTCCTTCATGCCGGCGCCGATCTACTTCGCGCACAAGATCCTGCGATCTCTGTCGGAGAAGCGCCACTCCAGCGCCCTTCCCGACCTGCAGCCGGACGCCAAGAGCCAGGTGACGGTGCGCTATGTCGACGGCAAGCCGGTCGGCTGCACCAAGGTCGTTGTTTCGACGCAGCACAACGAGAAGAGCCGCAACGGCAAGAAGTACACGCCCGGCATGGTCAAGGACATGATCGAGCAGACTGTCGCTGCGGCGCTGCCGAAGGGCTGGATGCCGCAAAGGCCGTCCGACTTCCTGGTCAACCCGACCGGCAACTTCGTCATCGGCGGCCCCGATGGCGATTGCGGCCTCACCGGCCGCAAGATCATCGTCGACACTTACGGCGGCTACGCTCCGCACGGCGGCGGCGCCTTCTCCGGCAAGGATCCGACCAAGGTCGACCGCTCGGCAGCTTACGCCGCGCGCTATCTGGCCAAGAACGTAGTCGCCGCTGGCGTCGCCGAGCGCTGCACCATCCAGGTCGCTTATGCGATCGGCGTCGCCGATCCGATGTCGGTCCTGGTCGACACCCACGGCACCGGCAAGGTGGAAGAAAAGAAGCTCGAGAAAATTCTGCCCGAGCTGTTCCGTCTGACCCCGACCAATATTCGCCGCACGCTCAAGCTCAACCGGCCGATCTACCGCCGTACCGCTGCTTACGGTCATTTCGGCCGCGCCCCGGACAAGGACGGCGGCTTCTCCTGGGAGAAGACGGATCTTGCCGCAGCGATCAAAAGCGCGGTGAAGTAGGCGACAGCGGCGCTGCCGCTACCGCCGTCATGCCCGCGAAAGCGGGCATCCAGCACTCTCCGCGTTGTCCATCTCGCGGAGTCGGCGTTTACTGGATCGTCCGCCTTCGCGGACGATGACAGCATGAGCAAGGCAACTGACACCGACCAAGCGCACCGCGCCTTCTTCGGCCGGCGCAAGGGCCATCCGCTCAAGCCGCGGCAGGCGGCGCTGTTCGACACTTTGCTGCCGAAGCTCGCGCTCGATCTCACGCGGCCTGCGCCGCACGATCTGCGCGCGCTGTTCAATAACGTCGACGACGTGCGCCTCGAAATCGGCTTTGGCGGTGCCGAACACCTGATCGCACAGGCCAAAGACAATCCCCGCAGCGGCTTCATCGGCAGCGACGGTTACCTCAACGCAATCGCCAGGGCGCTGGTGGCGATCGACGACGAACGGTTTGCCAACATCCGGCTGCATCTCGGCGACGCCGCCGTGCTGCTCGACTGGCTGCCGGCGGCGTCGCTTGCGCGCATCGATCTGCTCTACCCCGACCCGTGGCCGAAGCGGCGGCACTGGAAGCGCCGCTTCATCCAGGACGAGAGCCTCGTCCGGCTCGCGCGCCTCCTCAGGCGCGGCGGCGAATTGCGCTTCGCCACCGACATCCCCGGCTACGCCTCATGGACGCTGGCGCGCGTACTGCACTCGAAGGATTTTTCCTGGACCGCCGAAAGCGCCGAGGATTGGCGCAAACCCTGGGCCGGTTTCGCCGGTACGCGTTACGAGGCGAAAGCCAGATGCGAGGGCCGCACCCCGGCCTATTTCATTTTCCGCAAGGAAACGAATTAGAAATTAAATCGTCATGCCCGCTCTTATCGCGGGCATCCACGTCTTTCTTGCCACAAGAGAGAGACGTGGACGGTCGGGAAAAGCCCGGCCATGACGAGAGGTGTCCGCATTATTCCCCGGTGCCCTGGCGGATCTGCCAGAAGCGCACCACGCGCTGCGCGGTCGCTGCGGTCAGCCGGTCGAAATTCTCGCGCGTTGTCTCGATGGCCTGCGCGGAGGGCTTGCTGCCGGGCCGCGCCTCGATGATCGCCTTCACCGTCGCGAATGAGAAATTGGCGGCGCGGGCGAGGATCAGCACCGGATCGGCGCGTTCGCCATTCATCAGTCGGTCGACCACCTCGACCGGCACGGCGCACATCGTCGCCAGCGCGGCGATGGTCTCTTCATATTTTCCCGACTTGGCGTATTCGGCGACGTCGGCCTCGGTGAGCTTGCGCGCCTTGTGCAGCACGCGCACCGCGGCGAGTGCGTCGGTATAGTTGCGGGGCGCCGCCTTGGCGGCGACTTCGTCGGAAACCTTTGCCAGCACGCGGCGGATTTCCGCCTGCGTCTCGGGCTTGGCCTGCGTCAGCAGCCGCTTGCGCACGACTTCCGTCGCCTGCATCAACAACTGACGGAACAGCCGCGGCGGGATGTCGTCGCGAACGCCGACTTTTTCCGCCAGGACGCCGTCCTGCTCGGCACGCTGGACCAATGCGGTGAACGCCTCTTCCGACAGCTGCGCCTTCTGATTGGTGGCGAGGCTGCGCGCGACGTCGATATTGCCGCGATCCACGAGAATATCGGTGATCGCCTCACCGATGCCCTGCCGCGTCGACATCGCCAGCAGATGCGCCTGGCTTTTCGTTTCGGCGATATATTTGAGGTCCGGCTCCTCGAGCTTGGCCTGCTCGAGTACCGGGCCGGCAACGGCAATGTCGTCGCTGCGCGCCAAGGTCCGCACCACGCCCGCGGGCGGGTTGGCGATCGGGGCGATGCGGCGCGCAAGCTCGGCCAGCGCCTTTGCTTCGATTTCCTCGATCAGGCAGCCGATGACGTCGTCGAACAGCGCGACGTGGGTTTCGTTGAAGCTGCCGGAGCCCTCGAGAAATAGCGTGGTGATCCGCCGCAGCGTCTCGGCGCGCTTTTCCGCCGAGCCGTGCTGCACGACCTCTTCAAGTTCGGGAAGCAGTGAGGCGGGGGCACCCATTACGAACCCTGCAATCGGCCTGTTCATTCGATTGGCGCGGAGGCTTTACACAAACTTAAGGGCAGATTCTGAAAGAAGGGTTAGTTAGCCGGGGGCCCTGTTACCCTTGCATGGGATGCGGAAATCGCTATATTCCGCTCGAAATCAATACACCCTCATAACCGAACGGGTTTTGAGAGTGGGTCCCCCGGGGCCCGCTCTTTTTTGTTACCAAAATGGCCGGAAGCGAGGCGCGACAGAGCCAGGCGGCTGAAGCCGCAGCAGACGAGATGGAGCCGCGGCTGATCACCGAGCCGGGCCTGCCGGCGCGTGTCGCGGCCATCGCCGAGCCCGTGCTCGAAGGCTTGGGCTACCGGCTGGTGCGGGTTCGCGTGTCGAGCGCCGATGGCTGCACCGTGCAGATCATGGCCGAGCGGCCGGATGGAACCATGGCGGTCGAGGATTGCGAGACCGTTTCGCGCGCCTTGTCGCCGGTGCTCGACATGGCCGATCCGATCGACCGCGCCTACCGGCTGGAGATTTCCTCGCCGGGCATCGACCGGCCGCTGGTGCGGCTGTCCGATTTCGACCGCTATGCCGGCCACGCGGTGAAGATCGAGACCGAAGTACCGATCGAGGGGCGCAAGCGTTTTCGCGGCACCCTGGTCGGCACCGAGGGCGAGGCCGCGCGGCTGCGCCGCGACGAGGCCGGGGAAGGCGAAGAACTGGAAGTGGTCCTGCCGATC
>DATJYA010000342.1:0-2168 GCA_035499835.1 Pseudolabrys sp. | reverse complement strand
CACGATTTCGCCGACCGCTTCGTCCTTGAGCACGCGCGAGCGCGGCACGTCGCGCGCCTGCGCCTCGCGCTCGCGCCAGGCCGCGACTTCGATCAGCACGGCGAGGTCGCGCGGCTTGCGCACCCGGCTTTTCAGCCGCTCCCAGGCCCGTTCCGGCTCCATGCGGTAGGTTTCCGGCGAGGTGAGCACGTTCATCTCCGCCTCGACCCAGTTGGTGCGCTGGCGCTTGTCGAGGTCGGCGGCGAGTTTCAGATAGACGTCGCGCAAATGCGTCACATCGGACAGCGCGTAGGAAATCTGTGCGTCCGAGAGCGGCCGCCGCGACCAGTCGGTAAAGCGGTGCGACTTGTCGAGCATGTCGCCGGTGATGCGCTGCACCAGCTGGTCGTAGGAAATCGAATCGCCGTAACCGAGCACCATGGCGGCAACCTGGGTGTCGAAGATCGGGTGCGGGATCTTTTTCGCCAGATTCCAGACGATTTCGATGTCCTGCCGCGCCGCGTGAAAGACCTTGACCACATTCTCGTCGGTCATCAGCGCAAAGAAGGGGGCAAGATCGATACCGTCGGCCAGCGCGTCGATGACCACGGCCTCGTCGTCGCCCGCCATCTGCGCGACGCAGAGCAGCGGATAATAGGTGGTCTCGCGCAGGAATTCGGTATCGACGGTGACGAAGGGTTGCCGCGCCATGCGCGCACAAACGTCCGCCAGGTCCTTGCTGCTGGTCACGACTTTCATTGCGACGGGGAGCCTAGCCGATCCGGCACTGGTCATGGCAATCGCTTTGCAGGACCGCGCACCGGCGGCATGTGGATGAATTCCCAGGGGCTCGGCAACGGCCCGACCGGAACCTCGATCAGGGTCGGTTCGGGCCGGGCGAAGGCGAGATGCAGCGCGGCGCCGAGTTCCTCCGGACTGCGCGCCCGGCGGCCGTTGGCGCCGAAGCTTTCCGCGTATTTGACGAAATCCGGATTGGCAAGATCGGAGGCGATCAGCCGGTTACCGAAACGTTCCTGCTGGATGCGCCGCACATTGCCGAAGGCGCCGTCGTTGAACACCACGGCCACGAGCGGAATGCGATGGCGGATGGCGGTGGCAAGTTCATTGCTGGTGTAGAGAAAGCCGCCGTCGCCGCTGATCGAGAGCACCGGAACGTCGGGCCGCGCGCACTGCGCGCCGAGCGCGGTGGCGTAGCCCCAGCCGAGATTGTCCTGATAGCCGGGCGAGAGGAACGTGCGCGGCCGGTAAACCGGCATGGCGAGGCGGGCGACGAAACCGATTTGCGTCACATCATCGACATAGGTGCCGTTCTCGGGCAATTCGGCGCGAATGACGTCGACGAAGGCAAGCTGCGGCGCGAGTTTGGCGAGCCGCTGGCGCAACTTCGCCTGTCGCTCCTGCATGTCCTCGCGGCGCGAGGGGCGGCGGCGGTTGACGCGCGCAAGCTCATCGATCAGCCGCCGCAGGATCGGCGCGGCATCGCCGATCAAGGCCACCTTCGGTTTCTTGTAGCGCGCCGGCTCCTCCGGATCGGCGTCGACGCGGATGATTGCGAGCTTGTCGTCGATACCCCACGCGGCCATCGGATTGAGCCTGGTGCCGACCGCGAGAACGGCGTCGGCTTGGCCCCACAGATCGTGGCCGATGGGAAGCGTGACCGAAAAGGGATTGCGGCCGTCGAGCACGCCGCGCCCGCGCCGATAGGCCAGCACCGGCGCCTGCAGCATGTCGCAGAGCAGCGTCACTTCCGGCGAGGCATCCTGGGCGCCGCCGCCGGCGACGATGAGAACATTTCCGGCATTGCCGAGGAGCTTTGCCGCCCTGCGCACCGCATCATCGTCGATGGGCGGTGTGCGTGGTTCCTTAGGCGCGGCAATCGGTGCAACCGGTCCGCGCTTGCCCCAGACGTCGATCGCGCATTCAATCGCCGCCGGGCCCGGCCGGCCTTCGTGCATTGATCGGATTGCTCTTGCGACTTTTCTCTGCGCTTCCGCCGGTGCATCGATGCGCACTGCGTGATCGACCAAGCGGGCGATGATGCCGGCCTGGTCGCGAATCTCATGCAGATGGCCAAAACCTTTGCCGATCATCGCCGCCGGAATCTGCCCGATCAACGCCAGCACCGGCGCGTTCATGCCGAAGGCGGTGAGCAGCGCCGCGCCGGAATT
>DATJYA010000341.1:0-5237 GCA_035499835.1 Pseudolabrys sp. | reverse complement strand
ACTCGAGGCCCTTTGCCGAATGCAGCGTCATGATGTTGACCGCCTGCTCGCCGTCGGCGCCCTCGCGCTCCATCACCAGCGAAATGTGCTCGAGGAAGCCTTGCAGGTTCTCGAATTCCTCCATCGAGCGCACCAGCTCCTTGAGGTTTTCCAGGCGCCCGGCGGCGTCGGCGGAACGGTCGTTCTGCCACATCTCGGTGTAGCCGGACTCGTCGAGCACGATCTCGGCCAGTTGCGTATGCGGCGTGTTGTCCTTCATGGCGCGCCAGCGCTCGAAGCCCGCCATCAGCGCTGCAAGCGCGCCGCGCGGTTTCGGTTTCATCTCGTCGGTGGCGGCGAGCGCCTTGGCCGCCTCGGCGAGCGGAAGCCGCGCCTTGCGGGCGTAGTCGTGCAGCATCTGCAGCGTGGCGTCGCCCAGCCCGCGCTTGGGCACGTTGACGATGCGCTCGAAGGCGAGATCGTCGGCCGGCTGCGCGATCACGCGCAGGTAAGCGAGCGCGTCGCGGATTTCCATGCGCTCGTAGAAGCGCGGCCCGCCGATGACGCGGTAGGGCAGGCCGAGCTGGATGAAGCGGTCTTCGAACTCGCGCATCTGGAACGAGGCGCGCACCAGGATGGCGATCTCGTCGAGCGGATGGTCCTCGCCGCGCTCGCGCGCCGCGCGCTGCAGCTCTTCGATCTCCTCGCCGATGGCGCGCGCCTCTTCCTCGGAGTCCCAGCAGGCGGTGACCTGCACCTTCTCGCCGGGCACGTCTTCGGTGCGCAGCGTCTTGCCGAGGCGGCCCTCGTTGTGCGCGATCAGATGCGCGGCGGCGGCGAGGATGTGCCCGGTGCTTCTGTAATTGCGCTCCAGCCGGATTATTTTTGCGCCGGGAAAATCGTGATCGAAGCGCAGGATGTTATCGACCTCCGCCCCGCGCCAGCCATAGATCGACTGGTCGTCATCGCCGACGCAGCAGATGTTTTTCTTGTGCGGCTGCGCCAATTTTTCTGATGTCATTCCGGGGGCCGCCGAAGGCGGCAGCCCGGAATCCAGCTCTTTGCGTGTACCCCAGGTATCTTCGAGGCTCACACCTTCGCTCGGCGGTAAAGCGCTGGATTCCGGGTCCGGCCCTTCGGGCCGTCCCGGAATGACAACGGTGACAGGCGTCGCGCTCGGCGCCTGCGCCAGCAGCCGCAGCCACAGATACTGCGCCACGTTCGTATCCTGATACTCGTCGACCAGGATGAACTTGAAGCGCTGCTGGTATTGCCGCAGCACGTCCGGGTTCTCGCGGAACAGGCGGATGTTCTCCAGCAAGAGGTCGCCGAAGTCGGCGGCGTTGAGCGTCTTCAGCCGTTCCTGATAGGCGGTGTAGAGCTTCTTGCCCTTGCCGTTGGCGAAGGCGGCGGCTTCGCCGGCGGGCACCAGGTCGGGCGTGAGCCCGCGGTTCTTCCAGCCGTCGATCAGCCCCGCCAGCACCCGCGCCGGCCAGCGCTTCTCGTCGATGTTCTCCGCCGCGAGCAGTTGCTTCATCAGCCGGATCTGATCGTCGACGTCGAGGATGGTGAAGTCGGAGCCGAGCTTGACCAGCTCGGCGTGCCTTCTCAGAACCTTGACGCCGATCGAGTGGAAGGTGCCAAGCCACGGCATTCCCTCGACAATTTGCCCGACCATGAGGCTGACGCGGTCTTTCATCTCGCGCGCCGCCTTATTGGTGAACGTCACTGCAAGTATTTGATTTGGCCGTGCTTTTCCTAAGTTGAGGATGTGGGCGATGCGTGTGGTCAGCACTCTTGTCTTGCCGGTCCCCGCCCCCGCCAGCACCAGCACCGGCCCGTCCAGCGTCTCAACCGCTTGTCTTTGCTCGGGATTCAAGTCGGCCAAATACGGCGCCGAGCGCGCGCCGAGCGCCCGCGCGGCAATGCTCCCCGCGGCGGGCAAGCCATTCTCGACAGGGAGTTTTTTCGGTTCGGCCATTGTTTGCGGGTGATTCTGTTACCCCAAACATGGCACCTGGGAGGCACAAATGGGAGAGGCGGCAACCCCGCTTGGGGACCACCGCCTCTCCGCCCAGCCCTCTGATGTCAGAGTTCGTCGCGCAATTCGCCGCCGAGCAGGCCCGCAAGCGTCGCCGCCACGGCGCCGAACAGAAGCGCCAGGAACGACCAGAACGAGACGTAGGCCGCGGCCTGCCGCATCGCATCGGTATCGGCGGTGGCGGGGGCCGTGTGCGGTGCCAGCATGGCGGCGGCCAGAATGGCGACCGTCAGGATGCCGACGCCGATCACCCAAGCCATGAAGCCATGCGCAGCGTCGCGGAATTTCGTTTCCGGGCCCGGGATGTGATCGCGGATGCGCAGCCGCGCGGCGAGATAGCCGCCGACGGCGTAGGCGCAGGTCTCCGAAAACACCAGCCAGACCGCCCCGTCGATCGACATGGTCGTCGCGCTCGGGCCGGAATAGGGCGAGGTGATCGCAAAGCCGATGCCGCTGCCCAGCGAGATAAAGATGAAGGCGACCGCCCAGGCGGCGAGCGCGCCGGCGATGACGACGCTCCAGGTGAAGGCGCTGCGCGAACCGGTTTCGACATTGCCGGCGATGATGGTGGTGTCGGTCATGGCTGCTCCCAGCAACAGAAAGATGATGACGTGTCGAAGTAACAGCCGGGGAACCGGCTTGGTTCCGTCCCGCTCATTACAGAGGCAGCACGGAACTTTCCGCCCGCGCCGCGCTTGTTCGGGGCGAGGGCAACCGACTTGGGACTGACGCCATGTTGAATCTGATCGTCACACTTCTGATCATCGGCCTCGTCGCCGCCGTGCTCGGCTTCGGCGGCATCGCCGGCACCTCCTTCGCGCTTGCGAAGGCGCTGCTGTTTGTCGTGCTGGTGCTATTTCTTCTGGCCGTTGTGGTCGGCACGGTCCGCCGCCCGCTGCTGTAGCAACTAATTCCGCGCGAATTCGACGCTGCGACGGCATGTTTGCCGGCGGCGAACCCGTATTGCGCCTTCTACAGAACTGAAAATACACTGGCGGCTTCAAAGCCGGACGGGGAGTGCCGGCAAGGGGGAAACATGGCGTATTGCCTTGCGGCGCGATGGTTCGCGCTTGCCGCAGTCCTATTCGGTGCCAGTCATCTCGCGCCAGCCGCCGCGCAAGATTACCCATCCCGGCTGGTGAAGCTTCTGGTGCCGCAAGCGCCGGGCGGCGCCACCGACGTGTTCGCGCGCAAACTCGGCCAAATGTTGAGCGATCGCTGGCATCAGACCGTCATCGTCGAAAACAAAGCTGGCGCTGCCGGCGTCGTTGGCACTAACGACGTCGCCAAAGCCGCACCCGATGGATACACATTGTTGGTGACCTACGCCGGGTCGCAAGCGATCAATCCGAGCCTTTATCAGAATTTGCCCTTCGACTCGGTCGGCGACTTCCAAACTGTGGCGACGATTGCGCGGACACCATTTTACTTCATCGCCAATCCCAACCTGCCGGCGAAGGACTTGCGCGAGTTCATCGTGTTCGCCCGTGCGCATCCGGACGCCTATACGTTTGCGTCATCCGGCATTGGCTCGGTCAACCAACTGCTCGGCGAAATGCTCAAGACCGAGACCGGTATTCAGATCCGTCACGTTCCTTATCGGGGCGTGGCAGCGGCGATCGCCGACGTGATTGCCGGGCACGTCGATACCGCGTTCAGCAGCGTGCCGTCGGTTCTCGGCATCATTCGCGGCGGCCAGGTGCGTGCTCTCGCGATTAGCAGCGCCGAACGAATCTCGGTAACGCCGGACGTGCCCACCATCGCGGAATCCGGCCTTCAAGGCTTCGAGGTCAATCCGTGGTGGGGCATTCTTGCGCCGGCGCACATCGACATGGCGATCGTTCGCAAGATCAGCGCCGATGTCGGCGACATTCTGCGCACCAAGGAGATGGTGGATTTTCTCGCCACGCAAGGCGCCGAGCCGATGATCACAACGCCGGAGGTTTTCCACCAGATGCTGGAAAGCGACGTGGCGAAATGGGCACAGGTCGTCAAGGCCGCCAATGTCAAGCTGAACAACTAACCGCACGGCGGGTCGAATGGCAGCGTCCTCCGACAACGTCGTCTATCGCCGGGTGAGGCGGCCAGACGCCACGCTCGTTGCCCGCGCGGCGCAGATCGCGGTCTCCGATCTCTATGAAGCGCTGCCTGCCAGCGAGCGAGACGCGTTGCTGATGAAGCCGGCGATACGACCGCTCGTGCAAGGGCAGCGCATCGCCGGACCGGCGGTGACCGCGCGCTGTCCGGCGCGCGACAACCTGATGACGCACAAGGCGCTGCGGTTAGCCCTGCGCGGGGATGTGCTCGTGGTCGCGAGCGGTGAGCCTTCGGGCGCCCAGTGGGGCTATCTCGCGGCCGTTTACGCGGAACGTCAGGGTCTTGCCGGCGTCGTCGTGGACGGCTGCATCCGAGATGCCGACGAACTGAGGCGGCGCAGCTATCCGGTCTGGTCATCCGCGATTTCGCCTGCGCATCCGGACAAGCGCGGCGCCGGTACGGTGAACGCGCCGATCGAATGCGGCGGGGTGGAGATTTATCCGGGCGACGTTGTCTGCGCAGACGGTGACGGCGTGCTCGTGATCCGGCGGCAAACCTTGAGCGATATCGTTGAGCGGGCCGAGAAAAGGACTGCGCATGAGAGCGAGGCTGTCGCCGCCATGGCAGCCGGCAAAAGCCTGTTCGACTTGCACGATCTCGGAGATGCGTTTGCGCGTAGCGGTGTCGTCGAAATCGACGGCTATTGGGACGGCGAAGCGAACTAAGGTTTCCGTCGAATCCCGACGCTGCGGCCGGCGGCTTCGGGCCGCGGCAGGCTCGCGTGCGCGGGTTTCATGCGCTCGAGCGCCGCGAGCACGGGCGGCGGAAACGGCGCCACTTTCTTCGCCGTCATGTCGACGCTCAGCGTCATGTTTTCCGAGGTTGCCGACAGCCAGTGCTCGGCGGCGTGGCGCAACTCCTCGTAGAGGTGGATACGCTTGGCATCGAAATCGAGAAGCTGCACCGACACCCGCACCGGATCGCCTTCCTTCAATTCGCGCAAATAGCGCACGTGAGCTTCGACGACCATGGTCGAGTGCTTGTGTGCTTTGAGATATTCGGGGCCGAGGCCGAGCAGCTCGTAAAGCTCGTCCACCGCGCGGTCGAACAGCACGTTGTAATAGGCGACGTTGAGGTGGCCGTTGTAGTCGATCCATTGCGGCTCGACCGTCATCACCGA
>DATJYA010000340.1:0-9194 GCA_035499835.1 Pseudolabrys sp. | reverse complement strand
GTTGACGATTTCCTCGGTCTTGTGATTCTGGTCGGAGCCGCCGCCACCGCTTTGCTTGCCGGAGCCGGGCAATTCATTGCCGACGGAGACCGGACCGCCGGCGCTGCCGCCTTCCCCCGTTTGCTCCTCGCGCGTCTGGCTTGATCGCACCACGCGGCCTTCCGGATCGTATTTGTCCGAGGTCTGGGTGATGCGGTTCATGTCGAAGTCGGCGCTGATCTCCACGCGCGCGTGGCCGGGGCCGACGATCGAGGAAACGATGGCATTGACCTGCTCGCGCATGCGCTTTTCGTAGGCCGTCTTGCGGTCATCGTTGGCGCCGCCTTCGCGATCGTCCGGCTCGGCGCCATCGGCGAGCAGTTTGCCGGTTTCGTCGACCACCGAGACGCGCTCGGGCTTGAGCCCGTTCACGGCGGTTGCCACCAGATGGCGGATGGCGCGGACCTGCTGCGGCTCGAGCGCGCCGCGGACCCTGAGCACGATGGAAGCGGACGGATCGACCTTGTCGCGCGAGAACAGCGGCCGGTCCGGCAGCACCAGGTGCACGCGCGCGGCCTGGACGCGGTCGAGGCTGCGGATGGTGCGGGCGAGCTCGCCCTCCAGCGCGCGCAGCTTGTTGATGTTCTGGATGAAGCTGGTGGTGCCGAGCGCTTCCGACTTGTCGAAGATCTCGTAGCCGACGCCGCCGCCCTTGGGCAGTCCGCCCTCGGCAAGCTTCATGCGCAGTTGCGCGACCTTGTCGCGGGCCACCAGCACGGCGGCGCCGTCGCCCTTGAGCTCGTAGGGGACACCCTGACGGTCGAGTTCCTTGGCGATCGCGGCGCTGTCGTCGAGCGTCAGATCGGTGAACAGCGGCACCATCTGCGGCGCCGTCATCCGGATCATCAGGAACGAAAAGAAGCCGATCAGCGCCAGCGTCACCGCGGCCATCGCCGCCATCCGTGCCGCCCCCAGCGATTTCACGAAGTCGAAAAAGCCTTGCACCGGTTTCCTTCCCGCAAAGGGCGCGTAAGGCGCACGCGCCACACCGGGCAAGATTTGCCCAGTTTATGGTTAGCGTCCGGTTAATTCAGGAGAAATTCGCTCGGCGGGCGACGTGCGTCATCATTTGACGGCGCACGCAGGATTGGCCGGCGCATGGCCGGGCCAAAGCGGAGCCAAGGACGGCGGCCTTAGGAGCGGTATTGCTGGATGCGCGTCGTGCGCAGGCCGGCGAGGCCGTGCTGGTCGATCGAATACTGCCAGGAGAGGAACTCTTCGACGGTGAGCGTATAGCGGCCGCAGGCTTCCTCCAGCGACAACAAGCCACCCCGAACCGCCGCGACAACCTCGGCCTTGCGGCGGATCACCCAACGCTTGGTCGACGGCGGCGGCAGGTCCGCAATCGTGAGCGGACTTCCATCAGGCCCGATGACGTATTTGACCCTCGGGCGGTGGGGTTCGGTCATAGATACTCTCACAAAACTCGACTGACAGAACTTCTATTGACGGCAAACTACAGGCGCCGACTTAAAATTTGCCTAAGCCGAGTGCGCGGATAGGGAAAACATTGCCCTGATATCGCTAACCTTTTGGTTACAGATGGAGCATCCCCGGATACCACTCCGGGGCTGCCGCATTGCGTCACCATCGGCTAGGATGATTCCTTGGGGGGAGTTTGAGAATGGCGGTGACCAAGGTTCGCACCGGTCTATCAAGCCCCGCCTGGCTCGCGCCGATCAAATATGCGGGCGCGCTGGTCGTTGTTGCGATTGCCTATTTCGTGCTGGCCAAGCTCGGCCTGCAACTGGCTTTGATCAACCCCAGCGCGAGCCCAATCTGGCCGCCGACCGGCTTTGCCCTCGCCGCGGTGCTGCTCGGCGGCTATCGAATCTGGCCGGCGATTTTTGCCGGTGCCTTCGCCGCCAATGCCACCACAGCGGGAACTCTTGAGACCTCGGCGGTCATTGCGCTCGGCAATACGCTGGAAGGATTGACGGGCGGCTTTCTGATCAATCTGTGGGCCGGCGGGCGGGAAACCTTCGCCACGCCGGCACGGGTGGCGAAGTTCGTACTGATCAGCGCCGGCCCGGCAACCGTCATCAGCGCCAGCGTCGGCGTGCTCACGCTGAGCGCAACGGACCTTGCACCGTGGGAGAAATTCGTACCCATTTGGGCCACCTGGTGGATGGGCGATGTCGCCGGCGCGCTGGTGGTGACGCCGGTGATTGTGCTGTGGGCGGAGAGCGCACGCCGCGCCTTCGACTATCGGCAATTGCCGGATACCATCGCCGTGCTCGGTTCGGCCGCCGCCGTCGGCTTTGTCGCCTTCAGCCCGTTGCTGCCGCGTTCCGACTATACGAGCCCGCTCGGCTTCCTGGCGATCCTGCCGCTCTTGTGGGCGGCGCTGCGCCGAGGGCCCCGCGACACCGCGACCGTCGGGCTCTTGCTCACCGGCTTCGCCGTCTGGGGGACGATCAATCACGCCGGGCCGTTCGCCGACACGGGGCTCAACGAATCGGTGCTGCTGCTGCTCACCTTTATGATCAGCGTTTCGATGCCAAGCCTGGCCTTAAGCGCGGATGTGGCCCTGCGCCGAACAAGCGAGGAAAACCTGCTGCGCGCACGCGTCGACCTCGATCGTCGGGTCAGGGAACGCACTGCCGAACTCGCCGACGCCAATATCAAGCTCACCGAAGCGCAGCGTCTCGCCAATCTCGGCAGTTGGTCTTGGGACGTCGTTGCCAACCGGGTGTCGTGGTCGGATCAGTTGTTCCAGATCTACGGGATCAGGCGCGACGAATTCGGCGGCACCGTCAACGATTTTTTCCGCAGCGTTCATCCGGATGACCGCGCGCTGGTCAGCGCCAGTGTCGCTGCGGCGCTTAAATCCGGCACCGGCTTCAGCCACGAAGAGCGCATCGTGCGGCCTGGCGGAGAAATCCGCCATCTGCAAAGCGTCGGCGAAGTGGTCCGCGACGAGAAGGGCGCGGCGCTGCGCATGCTCGGGGTCTGCCTCGATGTGACCGAGCGCAGGCGGGCGGAAAGCGCGCTGCGCGAGTCCGAGCAGAACTACCGCTTCTTGCTCAAAGGCGTGCGCGACTACGCGATCTACATGCTCGACACCGAAGGCCACGTGCGCAGTTGGAGCGAAAGCGCGCAGCGCATCAAGGGCTATAGCGAGGAGGAGATCGTTGGGCGGCATGTCGCAGTCTTCCTGCCGTGGGAGGCGCGCGTCGCCGATATGGCGGACCAGATTCTGATGACGGCCGCGCGCGAGGGTCAGTTCAAGGGCGAAAGCTGGCTCGTGCGCAAGGACGGCAGCCGTTTTTACGGCAGCATCGTCCTTGATGCGATCCGCAACGAAGCCGGCGATCTCGTCGGCTTCGCCAAACTGGTGCATGACGTGACCCAGCAACACGAGGCGCAACTCGCTCTCGACACCGCCCGCGAGCAAATGGCCCAGGCACAGAAGATGGAGGCGCTAGGCCAGCTCACCGGGGGCATCGCCCACGATTTCAACAATCTCCTGATGATTGTCAGCGGCTACGCGCAGATCCTGCAGAGCAAGCTCTCGGACGCGAAGGACGTGCAGGCGGTGCAGGCGATCCGCGCCGCCGCCGGCCGCGGCGAGAAGCTCACGCGGCAGCTCCTTGCCTTCTCGCGTCGTCAGCAGTTGATGCCGGTGGTGGTCGATCTGCACGCGCGCATCGACGCGGTGCGTGACATGTTGGCAACTTCTCTGCGCGGCAACATCGAGCTCGTTATCGATGTCGAGGACAAGGTCTGGCCGGTCGAGGTCGATCAGGGGGAACTGGAACTGGCGCTGGTCAATATTGGCGTCAATGCCCGCGACGCCATGCCCGATGGCGGCCGCATCACGCTGTCGGCGCGCAATGTCGTGCTCAAGCCCGGCTCGGCGGCCGGGCCGCTGGAAGGCGATTTCGTTGCGCTGGCGGTGATCGATACTGGCGTCGGCATCGCGCCGGATCTGCTGGCGCGCGTGTTCGAGCCGTTCTTCACCACCAAGCCGGTCGGCAAGGGTACGGGACTGGGGTTGTCGCAGGTGCACGGCTTCGCCAACCAGTCGGGCGGCGCGGTGACGGTTTCGAGCGAGGAGGGCGCCGGCACGGTGGTGACGATTTACCTGCCGCGCAGCACGAAAGCGGCCGACGTCGACGATAAGGAGCGAGCAAAGCCCGACCACGTTCAGGGCACCGTCATGATGGTCGAGGACAGCCGTGACGTGGCCGAGGTGACCGCCACTTTGCTCGAGCAACTCGGCTACCGGGTGGTGCGCGCCGAGAACGCCGCCGAAGCGCTGCGTCACCTGCAGCAGGGCATCGAGGTCGATCTGCTGTTCTCCGATATCGTGATGCCGGGATCGATGGACGGCATCGCGCTGGCGCAGGCCTGCCAGGAACGCTATCCGCACATCCCCGTGCTGCTGACCAGCGGCTTTTCCGATGCCGCGCGCGCCGCCGACGGGCGCTTCGATATTCTGCGCAAGCCGTTCGAGCTCTCGGCGCTCGAGCGGGCGATCGAAACGGCGATCAGCGGCAACGGCTACGCCAGCGCGCGCGGCAACGGCCGCGGGCGGGCGGCGCATCTGTCGTAACGGCTAATTCGTGGCGACGATCTGCTGCAGCTGGCTTACGGTATAGTTCTGCCCGTTGATGGACAGGGCCGGCGGCGTCTGCGTGAGGTCGACCGAGCTCACCTTGGCCTGGACCTGCGTCGAGATGGCGGTCGATTGCCCGCTGGCGTCGGTGCCCACCGCGGTGAGCGTGTAGGCGCCGTCCGGCCACAAGGTGCCGTCATTGCCGTGGCCGTCCCAGGTGAAAGTCTGGCTGCCGGAATTGACCGTGAATTTGCCCGTGTAAGCGGTGCGGCCGCTCGAATCGGTGATCGTGATGGTAGCCGCGGCGGGTTTGGTCGCATTCAGCGTCCAGGTGGCCTGGCCGTTACTAAGATTTTCCGTCGAGCCGTTGACGACGACCGTGGCGCCGACCAGCGCCAGGGCCTGCGTCGCCTGCGCGCTCTGCTGCAAGGTGACCAGCGTGCTCAACGAGTCATTCGATTTCAACTGCTGCTCGACCTGCGCGAACATGACGAGCTGCTGGGTGAACTGGTTGGTGTCCATCGGGCTCAGTGGATCCTGGTTCTGCAATTGCGTGGTCAGCAACTGCAGAAATTCCGTGAAATTGCTGGCGATTTCGGGGGCGTTGCCCGTGCTGGACGAAGCCGAGCTGCCGGAGCCATTCGAAGACGAGACGGGTGATGTGGTGGTCATGAGCGTTTCCTAGACGCGAATGTCGACGCCGCTGCCCATGCCGGCAATGCGCGCATAGTTGCGCGCGGTCACCGGCGGCAGCGTATCGTCCTCGACAACGATCTGCGCCGCGGCGGTCGTTGGGGTTGAAGAATTGCCTTGCTGCTGGCTCATGCTCTGGTCGCGCAGCGAAAATTGCAGGCTTTGATCGGAGGTTTTCAGGCCCGCGTCCTGCAGCGCGCGTTCGAGACCGCCGGAATCGCGCTGCAGCAAATTGAGCGTGTCGGCGCGGTCGACGGTCAGGTGCGAGGTCACCTGGCCGTTCTTGTCGACGTCGAGGCGTACGTCGATGCGGCCGAGGTCGGGCGGATCGAGGCGAATCTCGAAGCGGTTCTTGCCGGCGACCGCCTTGGCGGCAATCTCGACGGCGACGCCGGAGATCGGCACGGCGGCGGCCTGCGGGGCCAGTGCGGCGGCGACTTGCGGGATCGGCGTGGCCACTTGCGGCAGCGGCACTGCGGTCACTTGCGGTGTCGGCGGGGCGAGCACTTGCGAGGCATCGACTTGCGGGGCGGGCGTGGCCGGGGCTTGCGGCGCGGCGACATGGGTCGCCGGAGCGGCGGCGGTGAGCGGTTGAGCGGCCTCCGCCGCTTTCGTTACGGCAGCGTCGGCGTTGGCCGCGACCGGAGCGGCCGCATCACGGTGCGTCGGTGCGGGCCGGTCGTCATGCGGCTGGACAGTCGCGTCCTTGCCGTTGCCGGCCGATTTCTCCGCTTTGGTGCCGCTCGGCGCGGATGCTGTTGCGACAGGGCATTGCGGCTTGGCGACGCCGGCGGTCTTCGCCGCAAGCTGGGCCTTGCCGTTATCAGCGGCTTTGTCGGCTGTTTTTGGCGCGGCGGAATCGGGCGACTTGCCCTTGGTGACGGTCGATACGAGCGCCGCGGGGGCGATGACGATTGGGCCTGCCGCTGCAGTAGACGCCCCGGACGCTACGGCTGCTACAGGCGCAGCCGGCGGGGGGATCACGGCGGGTTCGGTGGGCTCAGCCGCAATTGCAACCGGACCAGCGGCGGGAACCGCAATCGCACTGGTCGCCGTATCCGGCGCGGTTGCGATGCTCACGGCATCGGCATCGGCTGATTTACTGCCGGAGGGCTTGCTGTCGGTCGATTTGCTCTCTGCCGGTTTGCCATTGGTGAGCTTGCCGATGAGCGGCTTGATCTCGCCCGTCGCAGTCGGCTCGATCGTCTCGGTTGCGGCGATCTTGACGTCGATTGCCTTGGCGTCAGCAGCCGCTCCGGCGTCGGCGCTGGCTGCGTTGCCGGCACTGGGCTTTTCGGTTTTGCTGGACTTGCCCTCGCCATCTGCGGTTTTCGCGGTGCCGGACCTGCCTTCTGTGGCCTTGGCCGCCGTCGGGGTTGAATCGGTTTGCTCGGCATGGTCGACCGCATGCGATGGGGCCGGCGATTGCGGCGGCTGCGGCGGCGGGTCGGATGCGGCCTGGGTGCTGTCGTCGAGCATGTTTTCGAAAGGTGAGACCGGCCTCGGATCAGCCGCGGGCGAGGGTGCCGGCGGGGTCGGTGGAAAATAAGCGGCGACAGTGAAACTGGGATCGGACGCAACTGACGGCACTGGACTATCTCCGGAAATCCGGCATTCGCTCTGCAATCGTCAGGCCATGCCCGCACATATAAAAAGACAAATTATATCAATATCTTCTGCCAGAGCTGGCGCGGGCTTTCGCGGCCGCCGACCCGGCACCCTCTGCTGCACCCGGCAAAAAATTCCCGGGCCTTTCACGGAAGTTTTGTCGCGCTGCCGGCTCGCATTGCGCGCCATCCGTCGCCACCTGTAGTAAGAAGCAAACCATGCGCAATAGCCTCGACCTCCAGAGCCGGCCGCAGGACACCCGGGTCGTCGTCGCCATGTCCGGGGGCGTCGATTCCTCGGTGACCGCGGCGCTGCTCAAGGCCGAGGGCTACGACGTGGTTGGCGTCACCCTGCAGCTCTACGATCATGGAGCCGCGACCCACCGCAAGGGTGCCTGCTGCGCGGGGCAAGACATCTACGACGCCCGCGCCGTTGCCGAGCGCATCGGCATTCCGCATTACGTGCTCGACTACGAGAGCCGCTTCAAGGAGACGGTGATCAGCCGCTTCGCCGAGAGCTACATCCATGGCGAGACGCCGGTACCCTGCGTCGACTGCAACATGGTCATCAAGTTTCACGACCTGCTGATCACCGCGCGCGAGCTCGGCGCCGAGGCGCTCGCCACCGGTCACTATGTCGCCTCGCGGCGGCTGCCGGATGGAACGCGCGCGCTTTACCGCGCGCGTGAAGCCGAACGCGACCAGAGCTATTTCCTGTTCGGCACCACGCGCGAGCAGCTCGAAATCTTGCGCTTCCCGCTAGGCGAGCGCACCAAGGCGGAGACGCGCGAACTGGCGCGCCAGTTCGGGCTGGCAATTGCAGACAAGCACGACAGCCAGGACATTTGTTTCGTGCCGTCGGGCCGCTATACCCAGGTGATCGAGCGGCTGAAGCCCGGCGCGGCCGAAGCCGGCGACATCGTCGACCGTGACGGCAAGGTGCTCGGCGCGCATTCCGGCATCATCAATTTCACCGTCGGCCAGCGCAAAGGTCTCGGCCTTTCCACCGGGGCGCCGCTTTACGTGGTGCGGCTCGACGCCGAGCGGCGGCGCGTCGTGGTCGGCCCGCGCGAGGCTTTGCGTTCCAGCAATATTGTCCTGCGTGACGTCAATTGGCTCGGCGACGGCGATATCGACGACGCCGTGGCCGATGGCCTTGAAGTGTTCGTCAAGGTGCGCTCGACGCGGCCGCCGCAGGCGGCATTGCTGCGCCGGGCGGGCGCAAACTACGAGGTCGAGCTGATCGACGGCGAGGACGGCGTCTCGCCGGGGCAGGCCTGCGTGTTCTATGACGCGGGTGAGGGCCAGGCGCGCGTGCTTGGCGGGGGCTTCATCAAGAGCGCGGTGGCGCCGGCGGACGGCGCGCGGGGGCGCGGCGAGCGCATGGTGTCAGCCGCACGCGGCTGACGGTTCATGGGCGAGGATATTGACAAGCAGAGCGTCGAGCGCGCCTATGCGCGCTGGGCGCCGGTGTACGACCTGGTCTTCGGCGCCGTGTTCGAGCGCGGCCGCAAGGCGTCGATCGAGGCCGCCGAACAGGCCTGCGGGCCCGCGGGCGGGCGTATTCTCGAGGTCGGCGTCGGCACCGGGATTTCGCTGCCCGATTATGACCGTAACAACCGGCTCACCGGCGTCGATCTCTCCGAGCCGATGCTGCGCAAGGCGCACGAGCGGGTGGCCGAGAAGAAGCTCGCCAATATCGACGCGCTTGCCGTGATGGACGCCGAGCGCCTGGCGCTGCCGGATCATTCCTACGACGTGGTGGTGGCGCAATATGTGATCACCGCGGTGCCCAACCCGGAAGCGACGCTCGACGAATTCGCCCGCGTGCTCAAGCCCGGCGGCGAGATCGTGCTGGTCAATCACATCGGCGCCGAGGAGGGCCCGCGCCGCCTGTTCGAGCAGTGGTTCGCGCCGATTGCGCGGCGGCTCGGCTGGCGCCCCGAATTCCCCTTCCGCCGCCTCACCGACTGGGCGGCGCGGCACGGCGGCGTCCGCGTCATCGAGCGCAGGGCGATGCCGCCGCTCGGGCATTTCTCGTTGATCCGCTTCGAGCGCCTCGACGAGGGTAGCCGCCAGGCGGCGTAGGCCGGAACGCCAGAGAAAGGCGCGGGCTGCTGCCGCCCCGCCTGCTTGCTTGACACGCTTTGCCCGGGCTTCCTATATCGCCCGCATTCCGGCACAAGTTTCACGGAATGGCGGGGTAGCTCAGCTGGTTAGAGCAGCGGAATCATAATCCGGAGGTCGGGGGTTCGAGTCCCTCCCCCGCTACCAAATCCACCGTGACCTCCTGA
>DATJYA010000339.1:0-2369 GCA_035499835.1 Pseudolabrys sp. | reverse complement strand
CGAGGTTCTCGGCATCGTCGGCGAATCCGGCTCCGGCAAGAGCCTCGCCATGCTGGCGCTGATGGGGCTGGTGCCCTTCCCCGGCGAGGTCAGCGCCGGCCGGCTCACCTTCGACGGCCACGACCTGCTTGCGGTGTCCGCCGCCGAGCGGCGCCGGCTCGCCGGCAAGGACATGGCGATGATCTTCCAGGAGCCGGCGACCAGCCTGAACCCGTGCTTTACCGTCGGCTTCCAGATCGAGGAAACATTGCGGGTCCACGAGAAGATGGACCGCAAGCAGGCGCGCCGGCGCGCCGTCGAACTCCTGGGCCAGGTCGGCATCCCGGCACCGGAGAACCGGCTTGACGCCTATCCGCACCAACTGTCCGGCGGCATGAACCAGCGGGTGATGATCGCCATGGCGATCGCCTGCAATCCCAAGCTGCTCATCGCCGACGAGCCGACCACCGCGCTCGACGTCACCATCCAGGCGCAGATTCTCGATCTCCTGCTGGCGCTGCAGCGCGAGCGCGGCATGGCGCTCATCCTCATCACCCACAACATGGCGGTGGTCGCCGAAGTCGCGCAGCGCGTGACAGTGATGTATTCCGGGCAGGTCATGGAGGAACGTTCGGCGGCGGGCCTGTTTGGCGCGCCGCAGCATCCCTACACCGCGGCGCTGCTCGCCGCCCGCCCCGAGAGCAGCACTGGCGGCCGCCTCGCCACCATTCCCGGCACCGTGCCCAGCCTCCATGAGCGCCCGCGCGGCTGCCTGTTCAGCCCGCGCTGCGCCTACGCGACGCCGCGCGCGATTGCGGAGCGCCCCGAACTGCGGCCGTGGATGGGCGGCGCCGTGCGCTGCCACTATCCGCTCGGCGATGCCACGCGCGAGGCGCGCATCGCCGCCGACCGCCAGGCGGGCAAGGACAGCGCCGCATGAGCCCGCTGGTCGTCGCCAGGGATCTGACCCGCGTCTACCGCTCGAAGAGCGGGCTTTTCGCCGAGACGCTGGAATTGCGCGCCGTCGGCGGCGTGTCGTTTTCGCTCGAGCCCGGGCGCACGTTGGCGATCGTCGGCGAGTCGGGTTGCGGCAAATCGACGCTGGCGCGCATGGTCACGCTGATCGAGAAGCCGAACCTGGGCTCGCTCACGCTTGACGGCGCCGACGCGGTCAACCCGCCGGCGGCGGAGAGAAAGCGCCTGCGCCGCACCGTGCAGCTTGTGTTCCAGAACCCCTACGGCTCGCTCAATCCGCGCAAGAAGATCGGCGCCATTCTGGAAGAGCCGCTGATCATCAATACCGGTCTCGGCAAGGCCGAGCGCCGCGCCAGCGCGCTCGACATGCTCGCCCGCGTCGGCCTCGCCGAAGAGCACGCGCGGCGCTACCCGCACATGTTCTCCGGCGGCCAGCGCCAGCGCATCGCCATTGCGCGCGCGCTGATGCTGCGGCCGAAGCTCCTGGTCGCCGACGAGCCGGTGTCCGCGCTCGATGTTTCGGTGCAGGCGCAGGTGCTCAACCTGCTGGTCGACCTGCAACGCGAGTTCGGGCTCGCCTATCTCTTCATCTCGCACGATCTCGCGGTGGTGCGCTTCATCGCCCACGACGTGCTGGTGATGTATCTCGGCCTTGCGGTCGAGCAGGGCGCGAAGGAGGCAATCTTCGAGCGGCCGCTGCATCCCTACACGCAGGCGCTGCTCGCCTCCACGCCCGCGCTCGGCGGCATCCGGCGCGCGCGGACCATGGTCAAAGGCGAGATCCCCTCGCCGCTCAACATCCCCAAGGGCTGCGTCTTCGTCGCGCGCTGCCCGCACGCCACCGATCTATGCCGCGCCGAGCGTCCGCCGTTGCGTCCCGTCGGCGGCAGGCAGGTCGCCTGCCACTATGCGGAACAATTTCGTGCTTGAGCGGGCGCCCCGCGTCGCTTGACACTTTTTCGGCCGCGGCGATAGTTTAAAAAATGGACGAATTGTCCACAATATGGGCGAACGACCGCCGGCTGGGCCGCTAGGCCGACAGGCAATGACGCGCGGTCGGAATAGAGATTTCGGGGGCGGATTTGCAGGACGGCCAATTCGACTACGTCATCGTCGGCGCCGGCAGCGCCGGCTGCGTGCTGGCCGAACGTCTTACGGCGTCGGGGCGTCACAAGGTGCTGCTGCTCGAAGCGGGCGGCGAGGACAACCATTTCTGGGTCCACGTCCCGCTTGGCTACGGCAAACTGTTTACGGATGCCCGGGTCAACTGGCTTTTCAACTCGGAACCGGAGCCGGAGCTCAAAGGCCGCCAGATCATACAACCGCGCGGCAAGGTGCTCGGCGGCTCGAGCTCGATCAACGGCCTGCTCTACATCCGCGGCCAGGCGGAAGATTTCGATCATTGGCGCCAGCTC
>DATJYA010000338.1:0-2346 GCA_035499835.1 Pseudolabrys sp. | reverse complement strand
AAAGGCGCCGCGCTACGAGCGCAAGGTCAAGATCGTGCTGCTGCGGCTCGGCCCCGCCACCTGGGCGCAGCAGTGGATCGTGACGCAGCCGGGCATGAACTATGTCGAGGCCGATGCGTTCAACAAGGCGCTCGACGGCATCACGCTCACCGGGCCATAGCGGGCGACGGGACATCACGATGAGCAACGGGCTGATCACGACCACCAGCCGCCATTCCGTCTCCGAGACGCTGGCGCGCCTGCGCGCGGCGCTCAAGCAACGCGAGCTGACCATGTTCGCACAGATCGATCACGCCGCCGGCGCGGCGAGCGTCGGCCTGGTGCTGCGGCCGACCACGGTGGTGATCTTCGGCAACCCCAAAGGCGGCACGCCGCTGATGCAGGAGGCGCAGACTGTCGGCATCGACCTGCCGCTGAAGATGCTGGTGTGGGAGGACGGCTTCGGCCGCGTGCAGCTCAGCTACAACGACGTCGCCTGGATCGCGCAGCGCCACGGTCTCGGCGCCGCCGGCGCGCCGGCGGTTGCCGCGCTCAACGCCGCGCTGGCGGCGATCGCCCGCGAGGTGACGGCGTGACCGCCGCCATCCGCGACAACCCCGCCCGCCACCGCTTCGAGATGGCGCTCGACGGCGGCACCGCGTTCGCTACCTACGGCCGCGACGGCGGCGTGCTCACGATCATGCATACCGAGGTGCCGGCCGCCATCAACGGCCGCGGCCACGGCTCGGCGCTGGTCAAGGGCGTGCTCGACATCGCCCGCGCGCAGGGCCTCAAGGTCGTGCCGGTGTGCCCCTTCGTGAAGGCCTTTATCGGCCGCCATCCCGAATACGCCGATCTGCTCAAGTGATGCCCACCGCCTAACGCAATCTTTACGCTTCGCCAAGACATTGGGCTTTTCGCGCAGCAGGAGCGTGCGGTGGACCTCTGGGCCGGCATTTCATTCTTCTTCGGCCAGATCGAAAAGCTGCTGTTCTCGCTCGGCTCGCATTTTTCCCTCACCTCGCTCGGCGTGGCGCTGCTCGTCGCGGCCGCCTGGTTCGTTCGACAGCGCTGGAAGCGCGGCCGTCGCGTGCGCCCCCGCACCATCCTGCGCGCGCTGTTCCCGCGCCGCATCCTCGCCCACCGCTCCAACCAGGCCGACATCGGCTATCTGTTCTTCAACGTCTTCGTCTTCGGCGTGGTGTTCGGCTGGGCGGTTCTGTCCTATCAGTTCGTGTCGAACGGCATCATCGGCGCGCTCGACGCAGCGTTCGGGCCCGTCGCGCCGACGCCGCCGCCGGCTTACGTGACGCGCTCGGTCATCACGGTGATGCTGTTCCTCGCCTATGAGCTCGGCTACTGGTTCAATCATTGGCTCTCGCACAAGGTGCCGCTGCTGTGGGAATTCCACAAAGTGCATCACACCGCCGAGGTGCTCACGCCGCTGACGAATTTCCGCGTGCATCCGGTCTATACCTGGGTCTTCGCCAATATCCTCGCGCTGTCGACGGGGACGGCCAACGGCGTCGGCAATTACATGTTCGGCGAGACGGCGTACCAATACGCGCTCTCCGACACCAACATCATCCTCGTGCTGTTCATCCATGCCTACGTGCATCTGCAACATTCGCACATGTGGATCTCCTTCCGCGGCGCGCTCGGCCGCATCTTCATCTCGCCGGCGCACCACCAGGTGCATCACTCCGCCGACCCGAAGCACTTCAACAAGAATTTCGGCAGTTGCCTGGCGCTGTGGGACTGGATGTTCGGCACGCTCTACGTGCCGGCGGCCGAGCGCGAGGCGCTGCGCTTCGGCTTTGCCGACCATCCCGATGCGCACACGGTTAAGGGCGAGTTGGTGGCGCCGCTGGTCAATGCCGCCGGGCACTTGAAACCGCTGCTGCCGCGCCGCCGCCTCGTCGCCGCTCCCGAGCGGAAAACCTAGTCGGCTTCGTGGCCCATCGCTTCGACCTCGCGCAGCCACTCCTTGCGCGTATCGGCGCTCACGGCCGTGACCCTGCCGTAGATCTTCGAGCGCACCGGCTTGATGCCCATGAAATGCAGAATATTGCGGCGCAGTAGTTTCAGCGCGTGCGCGCCGTAATAGTACCGATAGAACCAGCCGGGCATGCCCATGGTCATGATCACGCGCGAGGACTTGCCCCAGAACACCTTCCAGTTGGCCTCGTCGCCGCTCTCCTGGATTTTCAGCAGTTCCGGCTGCACCAGCCGCTCGATGAAGCCCTTCATGATCGCCGGCATGTCGCCGCACCACAGCGGGAAGATGAACACCACATGGTCGCTGGCGAGAAACGCATCGCGGGCATGGGCGAGATCGGCTTCGAGCGGCTGCAGGCGGCGACAGCC
>DATJYA010000337.1:0-3603 GCA_035499835.1 Pseudolabrys sp. | reverse complement strand
ACATGAGTGACGCCGTAGCCCGCCAGCATGTCGGCGAGAACTTCGGCGCCGAGGCGTTTGGTGTTGTGGCCGAGCGTCGCCATCCTATGTCGCCGGCGCGAATTTCAGCGCGACGCCGTTGATGCAATAGCGCAGATGCGTCGGCGGCGGCCCGTCGGGGAAGACGTGGCCGAGATGGCTGCCGCAACGGCTGCAATGCACCTCGTCGCGCACCATGCCGTGGCTCATGTCGGTATCCACCTCCACCGCGCCGTCGACCGGCTCGTTGAAGCTCGGCCAGCCGGTGCCGCTCTCGAATTTGACCCTGGAGACAAACAGCGGCTGGTCGCAAGCGGCGCAGCGGAAAGTGCCGGCGCGCTTTTCGCCGAGCAGCGCGCAGCTTCCCGGCATCTCGGTGCCGTGCTCGCGCATGATGTAATACTGCTCGGGCGTGAGCAGCTTGCGCCACTCTGCGTCGGTATGGGTGACAGGGTACTGTTTTTCCATTGTCCCCTCCTATTTGATCGCCAGCGGATTGACCGGCGAGCCGACCGCGCCGGTGATCGGAATGGCCGGCGCCACGAACATGAATTCGTAAGTCTTGTCGGCGGCGCAGTCGTCGGCGAGTTCTTTGAGATTGAAGATCTCGCCCATGGTCATGCCCATGATGGGAATCGTGATCCAGTGCCAGGGCTGATTGATCCCCTCCTCGCTTTCGTTCGGACGGACTTCGCAGCCCCAGGTGTCGGAAGCGAGCGCTGCCAGTTCCGTGCGCTTGATCCACTCAAGCGTCTCGAAAGCAAAGCCCGGCGCGTCGCCGCCCGGATAGCCGTCCCAACTCCCCAGTTCTTGGCAGCGTTCCATCATGCCGGTGCGCACGATGACATAGTCGCCGCGCTTGACGGTGACGCCCTGTCTGTTCGCGGTCCTGTCGAGATCGGCGCAGGTGATGCCGTAGCCGTCCTCGAGCGAGTCCTTGCCGAGCGCGCGGGCCACATCGAGCAGCACGCCGCGGCCGACCATCTTGTTCTTGGTCTTCTCGATGCCGCATTTCTGCGCGCCGGCCGAAGTCACCTCACGGCAGTCGTAGCCGTTCCACATGAAGTTCTCATAGAAGACATGGCCGAGCCCGTCCCATTGCGTACCGCATTGCAGCGGCATGGTCACCATATCGTCGGCGGCGCGGATACCGCGCCTGTCGAGCACGCCGGAATAGGCGTCGGTGCCGGTGCGCAGCATGGTGTGGATCGGATTGGTGCGGCCCATCGACGGATACTTGCTCTTGGCGCCTTGCGGCCCGGTGTGATCGAAGTTGAGCGCGAGCGAGATGACCTTGCCCTTCTTCACCAGCCTGGTCGCGGCGATGATATCCTCGGGGCGGGTGTAATTGAGCGTACCGATCTCGTCGTCGGACCCCCACTTGCCCCAGTTCTTGTATCGCTCCGCGGCATCGCGCAGGTCCTGACGGTTGATTTTTCGGGCCGGCATAATTTCCTCTGCTGAAAAGGCGGTCGGGCGAGCGTGCGAAATACAGCCTGCGAAGCTTGACGAAAGCAAGCCCCGCTGGCGCCGACGCGGCCCGGTGCTACGATTGCAAAAAACGAAAGGGAGGAGACGATGCGTTCTTTCAAACAGACTGTGGCTGCGTGCGCCGCACTCGTTGCGGCTATTGCGGTGTCCGTGCCGGCCCTTGCCGCCGGCTATCCCGATCATCCGGTCAAGGTCGTGGTGCCCTTCGCCGCCGGCGGACCGACCGACGTGATGGCACGGCTGGTCGCGCAGAAGCTGTCCGACAGGCTCGGGCAGCAGTTCTATATCGAGAACCTCGCCGGCGCCGGCGGCAATATCGGCACCGTCAATGTCGCGCGCGCCGCGCCCGACGGCTACACGATCCTGCTCGCCTCCTCGAGCTACGTGGTGAACCCAAGCCTCTACAAGAATTGCCCCTACGACCCTTACAGGGATTTCGAGCCGGTCATCCTTGCCGCGATCACGCCGAACATCCTGATCGTCAATCCGCAGGTCGCGGCCAAGACGGCGAAGGAGTTGATCGAGCTGATCAAGGCCAACCCCAACAAATTCACCGACGCCTCGCCGGGCCTCGGCACCACGCCCGATCTCGCCGCCGATCTGTTCAAGGCAACTTATAATCTCGATTTCGCCATCGCACCCTACAAGGGCGGCGGGCCGGCGGCGCAGGCGGTGCTCGCCAACGAGGTGCCGATGTCATTCGTGGCCATGACCCCGACGACGCAACTGGTCAAGACCGGCAAGCTGCGCGCGCTCGCGGTGACGACCAAGAGGCGCTCCTCGGCCCTGCCCGAGGTGCCGACGCTGGCCGAGGCCGGGATCACCGGCCAGGAATCGGAGACCATGCAGGGGGTGTTCGCGCCCAAGGGTACGCCCAAGGAGATCGTCGCGCTGCTGCAGAAGGAAATTGCGGCGATCGTCTCCGACCCGGACATGAAGGCCAAGATGGGGCCGCTCGGTTTCGAACCCGACGGCGGCTCGACGGCGGAATTTGCCGCCTACATCAAGGCCGAAGTCGAGAAGTGGAAGAAGGTGATCGCCGACGCCAAGATCCCGCAGATCCAGTAAGAGGCCTATTCCGCGCTTTCCATCGATTCCATTCCGCTGGGGACGTCGATGGGCGGTTTGCCGCGCATGCGCACGTAGATCTGCACGCCGATCAAGAGCACGCAGAGCGCGATGAAAACGGCGCTGATCGGCCGCTCGACGAACACGGCGAGGTCGCCGCGCGAGATCAGCATGGCGCGGCGGAAGTTCTCCTCGAAGCGCGGGCCGAGCACGAAGCCGAGCAGGATCGGCGCCGGGTGGAAGCCGAGCCGCAGCAGCACGTAGCCGAGGATGCCGATCGCCACCGTCTCGCCGACCTGGAACATGTCGTTGTTGGCGGCGTAGACGCCGATGCAGACGAAGAACATCGCGCTCGGATAGAGATACTTGTACGGGATGGTCAAAAGCTTCACCCAGATGCCGATCAGCGGCACGTTGAGCAGCACCAGCATGATGTTGCCGATCCAGAACGAGGCCACCAGTCCCCAGAAGATATCCGGATGCTCCTTGATGAGCTGCGGCCCCGGCACAATGCCCTGGATCATCAGCGCCCCGAGCAAGAGCGCCATCACCGCGTCGCCGGGGATGCCGAGGCTCATGGTCGGGATAAAATCGCCCTGCACCGAGGAATGCGTCGAAGCCTCGGGGCAGACCACGCCCTCGATCATGCCGGTACCGAACCTCTCCGGCGTCTTCGATATCTTTTTCTCTGTCGCGTAGGCGACGAAGGAGGCAATGGTCGGTCCGGTGCCGGGGATCAACGCGCACAGGCTGCCGACGATGGTGCCGCGGAACATCGGCGCGATCGAGCGCTTGAACTCCTTCTTGTTCGGCCACATGTCGCGCAGCCGCACCTTGGCGTATTTGGCGTTGACGATCGACACCTGGTTGACGCTGTTCATGAACTCGGCGATGCCGAACAGGCCGAGCGCGAGCGCGATGAGCTCGATGCCGTCGTCGAGATGCGTCATGCCGAAGGTGAAGCGCTCGGCGCCGGTTTCCAGATCCGTGCCGACGATGCCGAGCATCAGCCCGAGCACGGTCATG
>DATJYA010000336.1:0-2924 GCA_035499835.1 Pseudolabrys sp. | reverse complement strand
ATGCTCAGCCTCCGCGGACCCGTTTGAGCATGCGTTCGACATGCGCAACCGGCGTCGCCGGCAGGATACCGTGGCCGAGATTGAAGATCAGCGGGCCATCCGACAAGGTCGCCAGCACGTCATCGACTTCGCGGTCGAGCGCTGCGCCGCCGGCGAGCAGCGCCAGCGGATCGACATTGCCTTGCACGGCGATGCGCCGCTGCAGTACGTCGCGAGCGATGGCGCGGACAAAGGTCCAGTCAATGCCGATGCAGTTCACGCCGGTCATGTCGACATAGGGCAGCGCCATGGCCTGCGCGCCGCGGGGAAAGCCGATGATCTTCGCATCGGGAATTTCGGCGCGCACGCCGGCGACGATTTCTTGCGTCGGCTCGATGCACCAGCGCTGAAATTGCTCGGGGCCGAGCACGCCGGCCCACGTATCGAAGACCTGCACGGCATCGACGCCGGCCTTGAATTGACCGACCAGGTAGTCGATCGAGGCGCGCACCAGACGATCGATCAGCAGGGAGAAACTGTCCGGCTCGCGATAGGCAAAGAGCCGCGCCGGCGCCTGGTCGACGGTCGCCTCACCGGCAACCATGTAGGTCGCAACCGTCCACGGCGCGCCGCAAAAACCGATCAGCGCCACATTGTCCTTCAATTGCGATTTCACCCGCCGCACGGTCTCATAAACCGGCGCCAGCACAGCGTCGTCGGCTTCCTCGCTCATCTGCGCAATGGCCTTGGCGTCGGCCAGCGGCTCCAGCTTCGGTCCTTCGCCGGCGGCAAACTCGACCTTGCGGCCGAGCGCCAGCGGCACCACCAAAATATCGGAAAACAAGATCGCTGCGTCGAAACCGAACCGCCGCACCGGCTGCAGCGTCACTTCGGCCGCCAGTTCCGGATTGAAGCAAAGATCGAGAAAACCGCCGGCCCTTTCCCGCACCGCGCGGTATTCGGGCAGATAACGTCCGGCCTGCCGCATCATCCAGACCGGCGGAACCGATTGCCGATGACCGTCCAGGACGTCGAGCAGTGGCTTTATCCCCATGCACTCGCCTTACAGGCTTTCTATGCAAAAATCCTACTAAGAATCTTGTTGTAGTAGTTATTAGGCGGTTGATTAGACTCATGCATTGCGGTCCACGGCCTGTCCACAGTGAGCCCCTTGCGCCTCAAGTTGTGACCGCTGTTCAGCCGATCATCTCTCCACAGCGAAAATGCCGATTTTACCGGCTCAATCGAATGATGTCCCCAGCGATCCCCAGATTGCCGTCCCCATGTTGCGGCGCTCTCACGCAAAGCCGTTGCCAGGCTCTGTCGGCCGCAGCGGTGTGGAGGAAAATCGCGAAGTCCTGCGCCCACCGCTTGCGCCTGGGCAGCAGCCGTGGCCTCCTCCCATGGTTTCCACACGGAAGCGGCCGATTATACCGATGGCAGACACAGGCTATTTCCACCTGCATCTGGTTTCCGATGCGACCGGCGAGACGTTGACGACGGTGGCGCGCGCGGCCGCGGCGCAATACGCGAGCGTGCAGCCGGTCGAGCATCTCTATCCGATGGTGCGCTCGAAGAAGCAGCTCGAGCGCGCGCTGGCGGAAATCACCGAGCAGCCCGGCATCGTGCTCTACACCTTGCTCGAGGAAGACCTCATTGAATTGCTCGACAACAAATGCCGCGAGCTCGGGCTTCCCTGCATGTCGGTGCTCGGGCCGGTGCTGCGCCTGTTCCAGTCCTATCTCGGCTCCGAGTCGATCCACCGCGCCGGCGCCCAGCACGTGCTCAACGCCGAATATTTCCACCGTATCGAGGCGCTCAACTACACGATGTTCCACGACGACGGCCAGCATACCGAAGGCCTGCAGGAGGCGGACGTGGTGCTCGTCGGCGTCTCGCGCACCTCGAAAACGCCGACCTCGATCTATCTCGCCAATCGCGGCATTAAGACCGGCAATGTGCCGCTGGTGCCCGGCGTGCCGCTGTCGCCGGACGTGGAGAAACTGTCGCGGCCGCTGGTGGTCGGGCTCTACGCCAGTCCGGAGCGCATCGTGCAGATCCGCGAGAACCGGCTGCTCGGCCTCAAGGCGCACCATGCCGACGCGCAATATATCGACAAGACGGCGGTGGCCGAGGAAGTTGCCTATTCGCGCCGGCTTTGCGCCAAGAACAACTGGCCGTCGATCGACGTGACGCGGCGCTCGATCGAAGAAACCGCCGCGGCGGTGATGCGGCTCCTTACCGAGCGGCGCCGGCAGCCGGCGCCATAACGTGCCGCTTTGGCTCGACAGCCGGCCGCTGGTGCTCGCGTCCAAAAGCGAGGCGCGCGCCAAAATTCTCGGCGGCGCCGGACTGCGGCTGGAGATCAGGCCGGCGCAGATCGACGAGCGCGCCGTGGAAACGCAAGCCGCGGCCGATGATGCCCAAGCCGCGGCGCAGTTGCTCGCCGGCGCCAAGGCGCAAAGCGTCGCCGCGGCGTGGCCGGGGCGGCTGGTGCTGGGCGCCGACCAGACGCTGGCGCTGGACACGACGCGCTTTTCCAAGCCGGCAGACCGGGCGGCAGCGCGCGAGCAGCTCAGGGCGTTGCGCGGCAAGACCCATGCGCTGCATTCGGCGCTGGCGCTTGCCCGCGACGGCGCCGTGCTGTTCGAGCATGCCGATAGCGCGCGGCTCACCATGCGCGCCTTCTCCGACCGCTTTCTCGACGATTATCTCGACATGGCGGGCGCGGCGACGCTGACGAGCGTCGGCGGCTACCAGATCGAAGGCGCCGGCATTCATCTGTTCGAACGCATCGAAGGCGACTATTTCACCATCCTCGGCCTGCCGCTGCTGCCGCTGCTCGACTTTCTGCGCCAGGCCGGCTTTGTCGCAAGGTGAGCGGAGCAAATGTTCATTCTCGGCCTGACCGGCTCGCTCGGCATGGGAAAATCGGCGACGGCGAA
>DATJYA010000335.1:0-9958 GCA_035499835.1 Pseudolabrys sp. | reverse complement strand
GAAAATGTGCCCTTGGCGGCCCTCTTGGCGAGCACCTCGGAGAGCGTCGATCCCGGCTTCACGTCGTCCGGCGTCAGCTCGTACATTTTATAGTATTGCGCGTTGCAGACGACCAGGCGCTCGGCCGCGTCGAACATGCTGAGGCCCTGCGTCATGCTGTCCATGGCCGTGCGCATGTGCTCGGTCATGCGCTCGAGACGGCGCGCGAGCAGGGCGTTCGCCGCGGCGGCGGCGATCTGCCCGACGACGGCCGCGAGGACGGCAAAGCCGGCGACGCGCATCGTGGCGGATGCGTCCGCAACAACCGCGGCCGCCGGATCCGTCGCAAAAAAAATCAGCGCGGCGAAACTCGCGGCAAAGGTAGCGAGCCCGACCGGCAGCGCCAGCCACGAGCCGTGCTTGAGGATGAGAAGGAACGATGCGTTGCGCATCTTCGCCGTCCGTTGCTTGCAGACAGTTACCCACACATCCGTTTGCGCGTAGTTAATCTTTTGTTAGCAATCGATTAACCCGGGCCGGCCGGTGGAACTCGCCGCCGCGGCAGGCTAGGGTTTGCGCGGCGGCGGGCCCTCCCTCATGCGCGAAGGCGTCATTTCCCTGCTGGTGTTTGCGGCGCTGGTTGCCGCCTCGCTCGGCAGCCGCGTGCTCTACGACCGCGTGCCCGAGCGGCATCGCGTGGCGGCGACGGAAGACATCGTCCGCCTCATCGCCAACATCTTCGTCGTGCTCGCCTCGCTGGTGCTTGGGCTGATGATCAATTCGGCGCGCAATACCTTCGACAGCGTCGACAAGAGCGTGCACGCCTACGCCACCGAGCTCATCCTGCTCGACCGCACCATGCGCCAATACGGCGCCGAAACGGCGGCGCCGCGGAAATCCCTGCTCGCCTATGTGCAGCAGGCCGCGCGCCGCATGGCGCAGAGTGATCCCATGCTCGGCAACCGCACGGCGGAGGCGCTGCTCAGCGAGGTCGGCAACGGCCTGCGCGCGCTCGGCCCCGCCGACGCCGAGCACGTGGCGCTGAAGCAGCGGGCGGAGCAGCGTTTCGAGAGCGTCTACGAGATGCGCTGGGCGTTGGTCGAGCAGTCGGAGGGCACCATCCCCGCGGCGCTGATCGTGCTGCTGGCGGCGTGGCTGGTGCTGGTATTCGCCACCTACGGCTACCGCGCGCCGCGCAACGCGGTGGTGATCTCGAGCTTCGTGCTGTCATCGGCCCTGATCGCCGCCACGATCTATCTCACCCTCGACATGGATATTCCGTTCGACGGCACGATCCAGGTCTCGCCGGCGCCGCTGGAGCGGGCGATTGCGGAGATGCAGAAGTAGCGCCGCGCGCCGAATTATTGCAGCGCACACCGGACGCCGCCTGCTTGACCCATGTCAATGCGTCTCCTCAAACGGAACGCGGACAGTTATTGTCATTTTTCTTTCGTCTCGAATTTGCCGGGAGAGACCAATGGACAAGGACAGCAAGCCGTCGGCATCCGCCGCCGAAATCATGTCGCAGGCCATCGGGCAAGCACAGACCGCGATGGAGAACTATCTCAGCATGATGCAGAAGGTGATGGCCGTATCGCCGTGGACGCAGCTGGAGCTCAAGACCAGGACCGACCTCAGCGAGAAAATGAAAAAATACGCGGAGGACAACATCGAGGCCGCGTTCGAATATTCGAGAAGCCTGACGCATTCGAAGGATCTGCAGGACATCGTCAAGGCGCAATCGGATTTCGCGCGTGCGCAATTCCGCTCGCTCAGCGAGCAGATGAAAAGCCTCTACGAGGCCGCGACCAGGGAAGCGGCCGAGGCGATGAAGAAGCCGTTCAATTTCTCGTCCTGAAGGGCGGCTTTACGCCGCGGCGAGGGCCGGCACGCGGATCGGTCCGCGCAGCGCTGCCGCCGCGCCGAGCAGGATGCCGGCGATGCCGATCATCGACGGCAGGCCGAGCGTGGAGAGGCCGGTCAGGCCCTGGCCGATCGAGCAGCCATAGGCCATGGCGCCGCCGGCGCCCATCAGCACGGCCCCGGTCACCGAGCGCAGCATATGCCGCGGCGAGTTATAGGCCTCGAGCGCGAAGCGGCCGGTCGCGATGGCGGTGGCGAACGAGCCGGCGAGCGCGCCGGCGACGACCACGATGCCGAAGCTCAGCGTCAACCCGGTCGACAACATGATATATTGCACGGTGTCGGCGATCGGCGTGACGAAGGTGAGCGAGGTCACCGCCACCGGGTTGAAGTCGTCGTTGCCGAGATAACCGGTGGCAAACCACGCCGCCGGGATCAGCAGGCCGATGAGAACGCCGGCGGCGATCTGGCCATAGGCGCGGCGGAACGGCGCGTAGCTCAAGGCGAAGGCGATGAGCGCGCCGCCGAAGAGGAGCCCGGCGACCAGGTGCGCGGTGGCGCCGTCGAAGGCGGAAAGCAGTGCCGGCAGCGAGATCGCCTTCGGCGCGATGGCCGTCCAGTTGAGGAAGGCAAGCCGCGCCGGCGCGATCAGCCCGCGCAGCGTCATCTGCGAGACGATGGCGATGGTGACGACGACGACCAGCGAGCGCAGGTTGCCGCGGCCGAGCAGCACCAGCGCGCGCGAGGCGCAGGCGTTCGCCAGCACCATGCCGTAGCCGAAAATGAGACCGCCGAAGAGAATGAGCGGCGCCGAGAACGAGGGTTGCAGGTAGATCGACTTGGAAAGATCGACGAGGCCGGAGGCGGCAAGCACTTGCGCGCCGATCACCGCGACGCCGGCGGCCAGCGCGAAAGTGCGCACCCCGCGGCCGTCGCCCAGCGTCGCCCAGTTACGCATGCCGCTGGTGAGACAGAAGTTGCTCAACAGCCCGACGACGCCGAAGGCGAGGCCGATGGCAAAGCCGGACACGAGGACGACGGTGGTGAAGCTCAGCATGGCACGCCCCAGAAATGGTCAAGCGTTTGGCCGCTGAAATGGGCTAATTCCCGTGGTGCCGCAATGGTTTGACGCAATTAAAAATCTGATGCTGAGGGCGGATGCGCGCGCGAAACAGACATGCTCTGGGCGGCGAAAAATGGAAAATCCTGTTCTAGGCAGAACCCGCATGTTTCCGGTCATGGCCGGTCCTGCCCTGGCCATCCGCGCCTTACTTCATTGATGCCAAAGACGCGGATGCCCGGCATAAATCCGGGCATGACGGGAATGCGATTCGCACTTTGGCTGCTGGCGATGCTTCTTATTACCGCGCCGGCATCCGCCGAGACGTTCCAGCAGTGGCTGGCGCAGCAGTGGCCTGCGGCGCGCGAACTCGGAGTGTCGCGCGCGACCTTCGATGCGGCGACGCGCGGCCTCGCGCCGGACCTGTCGCTGCCCGATCTCGCCATTCCCGGCAGGCCGGAGGCGGCGCCGCAGCAGCCGGAATTCGTGCAGACGCCGGGCCAGTATCTCAAGGAGGCGACCTTCGACCGCCTCGCCGCGCGCGGCAAGCAACTCGCGGCGCAGTATCGCGACACGCTGACCCGCATCGAGAAGGAATTCGGCGTGCCCGGCACCGTGGTGCTGGCGATCTGGGGGCGCGAGACCGATTACGGCGGCGAGCACCAGCCGCATGACGCCATCCGTGTGCTGGCGACGGAAGGCTATACCGGCAAGCGCAAGGATTTCTTCCGCAACGAATTTCTCTACGCGCTGAAGATGCTACAGGACGGCGTGCCGCGCGAGAGCTTGCGTTCGTCCTGGGGCGGCGCCATGGGGCTCACGCAATTCCTGCCGTCGGAATATTACAAATATGCCGTCGATTTCGACGGCGACGGCCGCGCCGACATCTGGCACTCGGTGCCCGACGCGCTCGCCTCGGCAGCCAAGCAGCTTGCCGGCAAAGGCTGGCAACCCGGCGCGCCCTGGGCGATCGAGGTGCGCGTGCCGGCAGACGTCGACTGCACCAAGGCCGAGCCCGGCGTCACGGCGCCGATCGGCGACTGGGTGAAGCGCGGCTTTGCTCCCGCTGACGGGCGCAAGCTTGACCGCGCCGAACTTGCGACCGACGCCTCGCTGCTGCTGCCGGAAGGCACCTACGGCCCCGGCTTCCTGACGCCGAAGAACTATTACGTGCTCAAGGACTACAATTACTCCGATCTCTATGTGCTCTTCGTCGGGCATTTGAGCGACCGCATCGCCGGCGCACGCAGCTTCGAGCATCCGTGGAGCAAGGGCGCGCAGCTCAAGACCAGCGACGTCGAGGAGATGCAGCGCCGCCTGACCGCGCTCGGCCTCTACAAGGACAAGCTCGACGGCAAGGCCGGCATGCTCACGCGCGCCGCGCTCGGCACTTACCAAAAAGCCAAGGGCCTGAAGGTCGACTGCTGGCCGACCGCCGCGGTGCTCGAGCGGCTGCGTCGCTGACTATTCGCAGACTTCCACGTTGCGCGTGCGGTAGCCGTTGCCGACCCACACTTGCTGCGGTTCGACGTGGCAGGGAGCGCCGCCGACATAATCGGGCGAGTCGGGATCGCCCGGCGGCGGCGGCGTATAGTCGGCGGGTGGCACCGAGTCATAGGCCGCGGGCGGCGCGGAATAAGCCGGCGGCGAATTGGCGATCGCCGAGCCGATGATGGCGCCCGCGGCAAGCCCGCCGATAACGCCGGCGGCGACGCCGCAGCCGCGGCAATGCGCCGGCGCCGCAGACGGCAACGCCGCAGCCACCATCGCGGCCGCGGCGAGTGCAATCAGTGTCCGCTTCATGGGCATCCTCTTGGGCCAGATCGACTGCCGCCGATCTTGCCGCCCAAAGTCTTACCCAGTCGTTACCCGCTTACGGGCAGATGAAACGCGGCCGGCTCCAGCCGATGAAGTTGCCGTAGGCGTCGTGCAGCGGACGCCGCGCCCAATAGCCGCCCGGGCAGGCGACCGGATAGGGCGCGCCATAGCCGTCATAAACGACATAGCCGGGGCCGGGCGCGTAATAGTGCGGCTGGCTGTTGGCGATGGCGCCGCCGATGATGGCGCCGGCGATAACTCCGCCGGCAACGCCGGCGCCGACTGCGCAGCCGTAGCAGTGGGCGTCCGCCGGCTGCGGCGCCGCCAACGTGCCGGCGGCGAGCGTCGCCACAGCGGCGAGCGCAAAAATGGTCTTCTTCATTCGGTATCCCTCCTGGTCCTGGATGGCCGGGGCGAAACGAGAAGGCGAAACGAAAACGGGACGCACCCTAAGCCTGTCTGGAGCATTGTAAAGAAAGCAGGCTTAATTTGTCGGAAATTTGTTGGCGACGATTTGTGTCATCTTCGGACCACGGCCCGGCTTTCACGTGAAAACCGGGCCCGATCCGATGTGCTCGGTGCGCTTACACTTTATTAGCCGCAAACGCGAACTCGGTGCCAGCGCCAGCCGAATCCATCCCAGTACCGCTCGTGCGACCAGTAACAGCCGGGGCCGTAATAGACCGGTCCAGGTCCGTAGTAGGCGGGGCCATAATAGGGACCGTGCGCGACGGCTGATCCGATGATGGCGCCCGCGGCAAGGCCGCCAACGATGCCGGCCGCGACGGCTCCGCCGCGCGCTTCGGCCTGCTGCGGCGCAACGATCGCTGCGAGGCCGAGCGTCGCAGCGGCTGCAATGGCGGTGAAGGTCTTGGTCATGGCGTACCTCTTTTCCTGCATGTTCGGTCGTTCCCATTGAACGACCAAGGCACTGGTTCCCTGCGATTCTGACGCATAGGAAACGTTTGTCGTGTGGGCAGGTTCCGTCTTTTCGCGTGAATGCGCGGTGAATAGCGCATTTGGAAGCGCCCCGCGGACGCTGCCGCGCGCATTTTGCTAGTGCAGCGTCACCGCGTGCCCGATGAGGCGGCGGAAGATGTTCGGTTGAACGACCACCGCGGGCACCGCCGCATGGCGTTTCTTGCGCGAGCGCTTCGACGACGACTTCTTTCGCGCCGCGGCCCGGCGCACCCGCGCGGGGCTACGGGCAAGCTTGCGCCGCGGCTTGCGGCGATGCCGCCGCCGCAGCATGCGTCGCCCGACCGTGCGCAGGAACAATTTTTCCAGCGGGAAGCTCAGGCGGCGAACCGCCGCCGCCAGCGGCAGCCATTCGACCTCCTCGATGTCGGCGGTCAAATCACGGCTCGGCCGCTCGGCGGCGCGCATGTGCCAGAACTGCACCAGCTTCGGGCGGCCGCGCGTCAGATAGCTAATGGCGCCGAGAAACTCATGGACCTCGACGCGATGGCCGGTCTCCTCGAGCGCCTCGCGTTTGGCGCCGGCCATGGGATTTTCGTCGCGCTTGAGCTTGCCGCGCGGCAACACCCAGCGGTCGTCTTTGCTGCGGCGCACGACGGCGACGCGCGGCTTGGCGCCGCCGCGCAACACAATTCCCCCCGCCGCGTAGACCGCTTCCCGTGCCATGCTCCCCTCAGCATCATCGGTCTAGCAAAGATCGCCGTGCACTTGGAGCGAAATACGCGTGCGTTGTGGGCAACTTTTCGGGCTTGTGAGCATCGGCGCGCGGTGCAATGCGCTTGTCATATTTCAAGCCTAGCGGGGCTGGCCGCTAATTGAACTTCAACCCCGCCGCTTTTGCGAGCTTGATGTTGTCGGTGATTTCCTTGGCGATCATTGCGTCGAACTCGGCGGGCGATACCGGCATCGGCTCGACACCTTGCGGCGCGAATTTTTCCTGCACCGAAGCAAGCGCCAGTGCCTTTTGCACCTCGGCGTGCAGCTTGTCGATGATCGGCCGCGGTGTCCGCGCCGGCACCAGAAGTCCGTTCCAGAATGTATAATCGGAATCGGGATATCCCGCTTCGATCGTGGTCGGGACGTCCGGCAGAGCCGGCGTGCGCTTGCGCGTGCTGACCGCAAGGGCGAGCAGCTTGCCGTCCTTGATGAAAGGCAGGCCGGATGAAACGCCGCCGCAGAAGAAGTCGACGCGGCCGGTCATCACTTCGGTAAGCGCTTCGGGACCGCCGCGGAATGGAACGTGCGTCGCCTTGAAGCCGGCGCTGAGACGGAACCGCTCGGCGGCCCAGTGCGTGGCGCTGCCGACGCCTGCAGAGGCGTAGGTCATGTTGCCGGTTTCCTTTGCCCGCGCCACCAGTTCCTGCACCGTCCTGATGCCTTTCGACGGCGAGATCAGCATGACGTTGGGGACAATGCCGAAAATGGCGACCCCGGCGAAATCCTTGGCCGGGTCGTAACTGATACTCGGGTAGGCGGCGGCCGCGGCGGTGTGCGCGGCGGCGTTGATGAGCAGCGTGTAACCGTCGGGAGCGGCTTTGGCCACCGCGGCGGAGCCGATCGTGCCGCCGGCGCCGCCCCGGTTTTCCACCACGATCGTCTGCCCGAGCTGGCTCGCCAGCGGATCGGCGACGATGCGACCGATGATGTCGACCGTGCTGCCGGCGGTAAACGGGACGATGGCGTGAATGGTCTGCGCCGGCCATGTGTCGGCGCGAGCCATGCGCGCCAGGGCCGGCGCCGAAAGGGCGGCGGCTGACAATTTTATAAAGCGTCGGCGATTGCTCGTCGTCATAATCGGGTCCCTCCCAGGATCGGCCGCTTGTCACGGCTCAATGATTTTATGCAACCGATGGTGCCACGCTTTTGCCGTGCGGGCCATAAGGCGGTTGCGTCGGAACGTGGGGCCATGTCTAGTTCGGGCAAAGAGCAAGGGGGAGGACGCCATGACGGCCTATACGTGGGACCACATTCACCTGCGCACGCCCGATCCGGAAGCGACCGCGCAGTGGTTCGAACGCATGCTCGGCGCGCAGGTGATTCGCAGCACCGTGGCCGGCAAGCCGCGCGTCGACATCAAGCTCGGCGGCGCCGACATCTTTACCGCGCAGGTGACGCCCGGCGACGGCGTCAATTCGGCGCCGGCCACGCCCTATCAGGGGCTCGACCATTTCGGCCTCGCGGTCTCCGGCCTCGACGCCGTTGTCGCCGATCTGAAGAAGAAGGGCGTCGAGTTCACCATGGAACCGAACATTCCGCGGCCGGGCATCAAGATCTGCTTCATCCGCGGGCCGCAGGGAATTTCCATCGAACTGCTCGAGCGCGATCCGAAATACGTCTGAGCCGCTGGCTTACAGCCGTTGCGGCTGCGCGGCGCTCGTGAGTTTGGCGGGCGGCGCCAGCGGGCATCCGGCGAAGGCAGCGCTGACCGCGCCAGGGGCGCCCTCGATGTGGAAATCGGCGCTGCTGGGTTTCGCGTTGAGCGCGCGGGTACGCACGTAAAGGACGTTTGACGTCGCCATCTCGCCGGCGAAGCGCCTCACTTCGTCGCCGTCCTCGATCACCACCGAGCGGTAATCGTCGACAAAACGCGCCTCGGCGACGTGGCCGGGCTTGTCGTCGAAGCGGTAACTGAATTCGCCGTTGCGGTTGGACCCGACCTTGAAGGGAAACCTGAAGAGGACGGATGGCCGCTCCTTGAAGCAGAACAGCGACATTTGCACCGGCGGCGGGAACAGAATATCCGGGTAGGAAACCCGTAGCGTGGTCAGGGTGGCCCTTATCGTCGGCGCGCCGGTGATGGGATCATTTGCACGCGCAACACTCCAGTTGCCGACGGGGATGGTGGCGCCTCCGGTCACGCTCGGATCGCGCGCACAGGATGCAAGCAGCACAGCCGCCGCTGCGGCGACGCCCACGCTCACCCAGATCAGGCCGGCACGCGATACGGTCGCCGACACGTCAGCCCCCCGAAGCCGGTATTCTGCCTTCTGCCCGCAAGACGGGCAACGGCTTTTCCTTCGCGTCTTCGATGCGGATCATCACGGCCGTTGCGCCGATAACGACCGACAGCAGCAGGCACCGGAAATCGGCGAGCACAATGCGCGGCGCCGCGACGGTCTGAGGTCCGCCGGATTTGATCATGCCGGCGCCGCTGCTTTTTACTCCGTGTCTTTGACGACGGTTATCGGGCGGTCGCTGCCGGCGGCGGTTTCAGTGTGCCATTTGCCGGTTTCGTCCTCGTATTCGATGATCTCGGTGCGCCCGGGCACGCGCTGCTCTTGCGCCGCCGCGCGCGCCGCCGCGAGTGCTTGGGCATGGCTCGGGAAAGGCTCGGAAAACACGCCGTTGACCTTGTAAGCCCAGCCCTCATCGTGCCGGACGATTTGATAGGTAATTTCGGACATGACGCCACCTTGTGTTTAGAGTCGTCGCATAAGCCGAACTTACAACGAAATATTCCGGAACGGGAGGCAAGGCCGATGAAAAACGAAGACCTGGTCGGCGTCTGGCGCGAGCGTGGCCGCGAGATCGTGCGCGCCGACGGCAGCGTCACGGCCGACGTGCCGCGTGCCTCGCAGATCATGTACACGGCCGACGGCTACATGGCCGTGGTCAATGCGCCGACCGGGCGAAAAAAGGTCCGCGAAACGATGCCGCGCATGGACCTCGACGCGACCACCGTCGAAGAGCGCGCCGAAGCCGCAATCGGCGTCGTCGCCTATGCCGGCCGCTTCGACGTCTCCGGCGACGAGGTGCGGCATATTCTATTCACCGCCATCAATCCCAACCGCGTCGGCGACACGCAACGCCGCCACATCACGCTCGGGGGCGACGATCTGACGCTGACCGCGCCGCCCGATGCGCAGGGCAATCATTTCCGCATTCACTGGCGGCGCGCGGCAAAGATGCCGTGACCCCCCGATGGCCCCGGCGGCCGGATATGCAATAATGACGGCCAATAAAAACGATGCACAGCCTTCAGGGAGGTACTCTTGGGTAAAATCGGACGGCGGAATTTCATCAAGGCGGCCGGCGGCGCCGCGCTTGCGGGCAGCTTGCTGCCTAAACTCGCGGCGCCGGCGATCGGGCAGGAAAAGTGGCCGTCGCGGCCGGTGCGGCTCATCGTGCCGCTGGCGCCGGGCGGCGCCATCGACTTCATCGCCCGGCAATGCGCCGAGGTGCTGTCGCGCAAATACAACGTCCAGTTCTTCGTGGAGAACCGCACCGGCGCCGGCGGCACCATCGGCATGGATGCGGCGA
>DATJYA010000334.1:0-6665 GCA_035499835.1 Pseudolabrys sp. | reverse complement strand
ACCTCATAGGCGAAGTCGACGTGGCCGGGCGTGTCGATGAGGTTGAGGATGTAATCCTTGCCGTCCCTGGCGCGGTAATTCAGGCGCACGGTCTGCGCCTTGATGGTGATGCCGCGCTCGCGCTCGATGTCCATCGAATCGAGCACCTGCTCTTTCATCTCGCGCGCTTCGAGGCCGCCGGTGAGCTGGATCAGCCGGTCGGCCAGCGTCGACTTGCCGTGGTCGATATGCGCGACAATGGAGAAATTGCGGATATTTTCGATCGGAACCGCCGTCATGGGCGCGAGATAACACTCGCGTTCGGCTCCCACAAGCGCGGCCGCGGGTTCTGCAGGGCTCGCTCTCCCCGTTGGGGAGAGGGTTGGGGTGAGGGGATCTAGGACTCTCGATGGGTCCTAACCCCTCACCCGGCGCACTTCGTGCGCCGACCTCTCCCTATGGGAGAGGTAAGAAGCGTTCGCGGATCGCGTGGACGGAATCAGTGCCGCCGTGCGATAGGTCGCATCCATGCGCCTTCCGAACCCGCTTGCAGCCGCCGAACGCCTGCGCGGCGCGCTCACCGATCCGGCGCGGCGCGAGCGCACCATGCTGCTCGTGCTCGCAGTCTATCTCGTCGCGTGGACGCTCTACGGCGCCATCGCCAAGTCGAGCCAGGGCCTGCATCCCGACATGACCGAGCAGATCGCCTGGTCGCGCGATCTTGCCTGGGGCTACAAGCATCCGCCGCTGGCGGCGTTCGTGGTCCGGCTGTGGTTCAGCGTGTTGCCGCTCGCCGAGTGGTCCTATTACCTGCTGGCGATGCTGATGCCGACGCTCGCGCTGTGGATCGCGTGGCGGCTCGCGGCCGACACTCTCGACGGCAACAAGCGCGTCGCCGGCCTCGCGCTCATGATGCTGGTGCCGTTCTTCAATTTCCAGGCGCTGAAATACAACGTCAACACGGTGCTGATGCCGCTGTGGGCGGCGACCACGTTTTTCTTTCTGCGCTCCTATCGCACGCGCGGCGCGCTCTACGCGGCGCTCGCCGGCATCGCCGCAGCGGTGTCCATGCTGGGCAAATACTGGTCGGTGTTCCTGCTCGCCGGCCTTGCGCTCGCGGCGCTGATCGACCGGCGGCGCTTGGCCTATGTCCGCTCCGCCGCGCCGTGGATCACGGTCGCCGCCGGCGCCGTGGTCGTTGCTCCGCACCTTCTCTGGCTGCTGCAGAACCATTTCGCGCCGTTTGCCTACGTCGCCGCAGCGCACGGCGAGCGCGGATTCGCCGGCGCGGCAGCCAGCGTCGCCGGCTATCTCGCCGGTTCCGCCGGCTATGTCGCGATTCCCGTCATCATTGTGCTTGCCGCCGCGCGGCCAAACGGCGCCGCGCTCGCCGACATGATCTGGCCGGCGGATGACGAGCGGCGGCTGGCGGCGGCCTCGTTCTGGGGCCCCTTGCTGCTGCCGGCGATCGGCGCGCTGGCCGGTGGCGCCGAAATCACCTCGCTGTGGTCGATGCCGGCCTGGACGCTGCTGCCGGTGCTGCTGCTGTCGCCGCCGCAAATCAAACTGCGCGAGATCGACACCCAGCGCCTTATTTTGTTCGCCGCGGTCTTGCCGCTGGTCATGCTGATTGCGTCGCCGTTCATTGCCGTTGGCGTGCAACGCAACGGCCCGCCGGCCTCGGCGCAGGCCGCGTCTCTGGCCAGCGAAGTCGAGCGGCTCTGGCACGAGGCGACGCCGCTACCCTTACGCTTCGTCGGCGGCGACGCCGATCTCGCCTTCGGCATCGTCACCTACGCGGTGGAGCGGCCGCGGGCGCTGCTCGACCTGCCGCCGCCAGGCGCGTCCGAACTCGCACGCGCCGGCGCGGTGTATGTCTGCTTTGCCGAGGACGCCGGCTGCCGCGATCAGGCGGCCGCGAAGAGCAATGCGGCGCGCCGCGTCGAAACCGAGATCACGCGCAATTTCTTCAGGATTGCCGGGCAACCGCGGCGCTACACGATCTTCATCGTGCCGCCGCAGTAGTTGCGTGTCCCGGGCGCAGCGCAGCGTGAAACGGTGCGCTGCAGACCCGGGACCTTTACGAACTCTGAATTTGCGGCGGCCCCGGATCAGCAGCGCAGCATTGCGCTTCGCTACATGCTGCGCAGCATCCGGGGCACGAGACCTCAATACCGGTAATGACCCGCCTTGAACGGGCCGTCGACCGACACGCCGATATAGTCGGCCTGCTCCTTGCGCAGCTCGGTGAGCTTGACGCCGATCTTGGCCAGATGCAGCCGCGCCACCTTCTCGTCGAGCGTCTTCGGCAGCACGTAGACTTCCTTTTTGTACTTGCCGTCCTTGTTGTTGGCGTAGAGCTCGATCTGCGCCAGCGTCTGGTTGGTGAAGGAGGCCGACATCACGAAGCTCGGATGGCCCATGGCGTTGCCGAGGTTCACCAGGCGCCCCTCCGACAGCAGGATGATGCGGTGACCGTCGGGGAAGGTGATCTCGTCGACCTGCGGCTTGATGTTGTCCCACTTCAGGTTCTTCAGGTGCGCGACCTGGATCTCGTTGTCGAAGTGGCCGATGTTGCAGACCACGGCGCGGTCCTTCATCTTGCGCATGTGATCGATGGTGATGATGTCCTTGTTGCCGGTGGCGGTGACGAAGATGTCGGCCATCGGCGCGGCATCTTCCATGGTCACCACCTGATAGCCCTCCATCGCCGCCTGCAGCGCGCAGATGGGGTCGATCTCGGAGACCATGACGCGGCAGCCGGCCTGGCGCAGTGACGCCGCCGAGCCCTTGCCGACGTCGCCGAAGCCCGCGACCATCGCTACTTTGCCCGACATCATCACGTCGGTGCCGCGGCGGATGCCGTCGACCAGCGATTCACGGCAGCCGTAGAGATTGTCGAATTTCGACTTGGTGACGCTGTCGTTGACGTTGATCGCGGGGAACAAGAGCGTTCCCGCCTTCTGCATGTCGTAGAGCCGGTGCACGCCCGTGGTGGTCTCTTCCGAGACGCCCTTGATGTTCGCGGCCAGGCCGGCGAAGTAGCCCTTCGGCTTTTCCTTCAGCGTCTTCTTGATCAGCGCGAAGAAGATTTCCTCTTCCTCGGAATTGTGCTGATCGAGGAACACGGGATCGTGGCGTTCGGCGCGGTAGCCCTGATGCACGAACATGGTGGCGTCGCCGCCGTCGTCGAGGATCATGTTCGGCGTGCCGCCGCCATGCCATTCGAACAGCTTGGCGGTGTAGTCCCAATAATCCTTCAGGCTCTCGCCCTTGACCGCGAACACCGGAATGCCGGCGGCGGCGATCGCGGCGGCGGCGTGGTCCTGCGTCGAATAGATGTTGCAGGACACCCAGCGCACCTCTGCGCCGAGCGCGGTGAGCGTCTCGATCAGCACCGCGGTCTGGATGGTCATGTGCAGCGAGCCGGCAATGCGCGCGCCCTTGAGCGGCTGCTTCGGTCCGTATTCTTCCCGCGTCGCCATGAGGCCCGGCATCTCGGTTTCGGCGAGCGAGATTTCCTTGCGGCCGAAATCGGCGAGCGAGATGTCCTTGACGATGTAGTCGCCGGCTTTGGCGGCGGCCTTCGGCTTGGCAGATGCGGTCATGATGGTCCTGGCTGACAAAAAGGCGGAATTGCTGGCCGTGCCTATAACAGGGCCCGGCCGGAGCCGCAACGCATATATAAAGATTTCTTTATGTAGTTTAACGGCCTATTCTTCTTCGCCAAATTTCGACGACACCAGGGTGCAGAGGGCGTCGACTGCGGCCTGCGCATCGTTGCCGGTCGCCTGGATGGCGATGGTGATGCCGGGGCCGGCGGCCAGCATCATCAGGCCCATGATCGAGGTGCCGCCAACGCTTTCGTGGCCGCGCGTTACGGTAATGGCGGCGTCGAATTGTTCGGCGGTTTGCACGAATTTGGCCGAGGCACGGGCGTGCAGGCCCTTCTTGTTGACGATGAGGACTTCGCGCGTGACGGCGCCGTCCGGCGCTGGGGAAGGCTCTGGGGGATTGCCGTCCGCTTCAGCGGGCGAATTCATTTCCCGTTAAGCACCCGGCTGGCGATGGTGCAGTATTTGCGGCCGGCTTCCTGGGCGGCGGCCACGGCCTGCTCCAGAGGACAGGTCTCGCGGACTTTGGCGAGTTTGATCAGCATCGGAAGGTTAATGCCGGCCAATACCTCGACCTTGGGCTGGCTCATCACCGAAATCGCCAGATTTGACGGAGTTCCGCCGAACATGTCGGTGAGGATGGCGACGCCTTCGCCGGAGTCCACGCGCTTGACGGCATCGACGATGTTCTTGCGGCATTGCTCGACGTCGTCATCGGGTCCGATGGTGACCGCTTCGATTTGCCGCTGCGGCCCGACCACATGCTCCAGCGCCGAGCGAAACTCGACGGCGAGCCGCCCGTGGGTCACCAATACCAGGCCGATCATCCCGAACTCCTCGCGGGCGCTACGCTGCGCCGCACGATTGGGGGCACATTGAGGCCCAACCGAAGGGCCATTGCAAGGGCTCCCCTCGCTAAATAGAGGCTCTGCTGCACTGCGAAAAGGCATGGCCAAAAAGGGGGTTAAAACCGTTCAATTCGGCGTTCAAGATTCTAGGCCTGTTATCGTTAATAATTCCAAACGTGGGAGGGGCGCCGGGGGTAGCCCGGTTTGGGGGCCCGGTCAATTGCCGGCGGCGGTCCCACTGTAAGCGAGGGTCATCTGGAGGGCCTCCGCCCCCGGCGCAACCGCCAGTCGCGGCAATTTGACCCCTTCGAGTTCGGTGGTGGCGGAGCCCAAGGCGGGCAACCGCTCCGCATCGGCCGCCGCCAGATCGACGACCAGGCCGACAATGGCCGCCGGCTCGAAAGCGACCCGGCGGATGCCCAGGCCCCGGATTTCGATCAGCCCGGCCAGCATCGCCTGCGGCCGCACCAGCAGCCGGCCGGAATGGACTTCGAGCCGCACGCGGTCGTCGCCGACAAGGCGGGCAAAGGGCAGCGGGCTTTGCAGGAGTTGCCAGGCCAGCCGCGACTTGCCGGCGCCCGAGGGTCCGCGGATCAGCACGGCTTTGGCGCCGACGAGAACGGCGGAGGCGTGGATGGTCTGGTCCAACGGCGAGCTCCGTTCATTCCCGCGAAAGCGGGAACCCAGTTCTTAGCAAAGTCTGGATCTCCGCTTTCGCGGGGACGAACGGATTGTTGTGCGGGATGCGCGGCAAATCACTGCGCCGGCAGCCGCACCACAAAGCGGGCGCCAAGCACCTTGGGTTCGATCCCGGGTCCCAGCGACGCGGTGCGGTTTTCCGCGCGGATCGTTCCGCCATGCGCTTCCACGATCTGCTTGGAGATCGACAGGCCGAGACCGGAGTTCTGCCCGAAGCCCTGATCGTCCGGCCGGTCGGTGTAGAAGCGCTCGAAGATTTTCTCCAGCGCATCGGGGCGGATGCCGGGGCCGTCGTCGTCGACCACAATCTCGACTTCGTTTTTCAGCCGTTTCGCCGTGACACGCACGCTGCCGCCGGGCGGCGAGAACGAGCGCGCGTTGTCGATGAGATTGCTCACCACCTGGCCCAGCCGCGAGTCGTGACCGGGAATCTGGAATGCCGCGGGCGTGCCGCCCTCGAAGGCAAGCGTGACCTTCACCGCCGGGCTGACCTCGCCGGCGGCGGTCACCAGCGCCTTGAGCAGATTGGGAAGATCGACGGTGCCGACCTCCTGGCGCTGCAATTCGGCGTCGAGGCGGCTGGCGTCGGAAATGTCCGAGATCAGCCGGTCGAGCCGTTTCACGTCGTGGCTGATGACGTCGAGCAGACGGCGGCGGCCGTCGTCCGACCTGGCCAGCGGCAGCGTTTCCACCGCCGAGCGCAGCGAGGTCAGCGGGTTGCGCAATTCATGCGCCACGTCGGCGGCGAAGCTTTCGATCGCTTCGATGCGGGAATAAAGCGCGTTGGTCATGTCGCGCAGCGCGCCGGAGAGATGCCCGATTTCGTCGCCGCGGCGGGTGAAATCGGGAATCTCGACGCGGGTGCGGATGCGCCGGCGCACGCGTTCGGCCCCGTCGGCGAGCCGCCGCACCGGCCCGGCGATGGTGCCGGCGAGCAGCATGGAGAGCACCACCATGACGCTGGCAAGCACCAGGAACACCTTGACGATGGCGAGGCGCTCGGCCTGCACCATGTCGTCGATGTCCGCTCCTTGCGTCGACAGCATCAAGGCGCCGCGCACAGCGCGGAAGCGCTGCACCGGCACGGCGACCGACACGATCACCTCGCCGCGGTCGTTGACGCGCACCATGCGCGTCGGCACCCCGTTCAGGGCCTGGGCGACTTCCGGGTAGCTCTTGCCGTTTTCCGGGCCGAGCTCCTTGTACAGCGGCAGATCGCCGCGGCCGAACCAGCGGCGGATGGCGATGAAGGCGCGCTCCATGAGGCCGGGCTTTTCCGCGTTGGGCGGCGGCAGGTCGAAGCGCAGCACGTCGCCACGGCCGTAGAGATTGCGGCTGTCGAGGATGAGCACGCCGTCGCGGTCGTAGATGCGCGCCCGCGTCTTGGTCGGCGACACCAGGCGGCGCAGCACCGGCGCGACGCGCTCGGGATTGATGGGAAATTCGATGCCCGACAGCGCTTCGTCGGAGGGCCCGTAGCTTTCGCCGGCCTGCAATTCGAGCAGGCGCTCGGGGTCGATGGTGA
>DATJYA010000333.1:0-4505 GCA_035499835.1 Pseudolabrys sp. | reverse complement strand
GCCGTCATGAAAGCTGTCGCCGAGCGCGACCACGCAGCGCGGTCCGTAGCGGGCGATGAGCCGCGCAAGACGTTTCAGCGTCGTCGCCGTATCGTAGGGTGGCAGAAATACGCCGCGCGCGGCGAAGCTCGAGCCTTTCTCCAGATGCAGGTCGGCGACGACGAGCAGGCCTTGCTCCGGCCAATAGAGCGCGCCATCGGGGTCGGCGCAGAACGAAGCGCCGGCAAGAACGATGACGTGGCCCTGCGGCGCGCCGGCGCCTTGCACCGCGAGTTTCAATGCATCGCCTCCTTCACCAATTCGTCCGCGGCTTCGGCGAGCAGCGAATCGGCCGCCTCGCCGTAAACCGTCTCGCGGCCGATTTCCAGCATCACCGGCACCGCCAGCGGCGAGACGTGGTCGAGCGCTTTATGAACGATTCGGCCCCTGATGCGCGAGAGCATATCCGAGAGACGCTTGATGTCGAGCAGCCCGGTGGCGGCATCGGCGCGCGCCGCCCTCAGCAACAGGTGATCGCCCTGGTGCTTGCGCAGCACGTCGTAGACGAGGTCGGTGGAGATCGTGAGCTGGCGGCGGGATTTTTCCTCGCCCGGATAACGCTTTTCGATCAGCCCGGCGATGATGGCGCAGGAGCGGAAGGTGCGCTTCATCAGCGCCGATTCGGCAAGCCAGGCTTCGAGATCGTCGCCGAGCATGTCCTGGTCGAACAGTTGCGCAAGCGATAGATCGCCGCGCCGCAGATGCAAGGCGACGTCGCCGAGGCCCCAGACCGCGAGCGCGTATTCGTTGGCGACGAAACCGAGCGGGCGCAGCCGCGCGCGTTCGAGCCGCCGCGTCAGCAGCATGCCCAAAGTCTGGTGCGCAAGACGGCCCTCGAAGGGATAGCAGACCAGATAAAATTTGGCGGCGCGCGGAAAAGTCTCGACCAAGAGGTCTCCGGCGCGCGGCAATAGCGAGCGCCATTGCTGGATGTCGAGCCACTCGCGCACCTGGTCGGGCAGCGCGCGGCGGCCCTGCGGGTCGGCGAGCAGCGCGCGCACACGGCCGGCCAAATACGTCGACAGCGGAAACTTGCCGCCTTCGTAGGACGGCACTTTCGGATCGGTCGCGGTCGAGCGCGAGACATAGACCTGATCCTCGACGATCGCCTCGTATTTCAAAACCTCGCCGGCGAAGACAAAGGTGTCGCCGGGCGTCAGCATCTCGATGAAATATTCCTCGACCTCGCCGAGCAGGCGGCCGCCGCGCGGAACGATGGCGCCGCTCGCGCGCGAGCGCATCAGCCGAACTTTCAACATGTCGGCTTCGACGATGGTGCCGACATTCATGCGGTAGCGCTGGGCGACACGCGGATGGGTGATGCGCCAGCGCCCGTCCTTGCCTTGCCTGATCTTGGCGAAGCGTTCATAGGCTTTCAGCGCATAGCCTCCGGTGGCGACGAAATCGACCGCGGCATCGAAGTCGGCGCGGGCGAGCGCGGCATAAGGCGCGGCAGCGCGCACTTCACTATAGAGATCGTCGGCGAGAAAAGGCGCACCGACGGCGCGGCCGAGAATATGCTGCGCCAAGACGTCGAGCCCGCCGGTGCGCAACGGCGGCGTGTCCTGCGCGTTCTCGGCGACGGCATCGATGGCGGCGCGGCACTCCAGCACTTCGAAGCGGTTGGCCGGCACCAGTACCGCTTCTGAGGGCTCGTCCAGCCGGTGATTCGATCGCCCGATTCTCTGAAGAAGCCGCGAGCAGCCTTTCGGCGCGCCGACATTGATCACCAGATCGACGTCGCCCCAGTCGACGCCGAGGTCGAGCGACGACGTGCAGACGACCGCGCGCAATTTGCCGCGGGTCATCGCGTCCTCAACCTTGCGCCGCTGCGCCACGTTGAGCGAGCCGTGATGCAGTGCGATGGCGAGATTGTCCTCATTGATCTGCCACAGTTCCTGGAAAATCCACTCGGCCTGGCTGCGGGTGTTGACGAAGATCAGCGTGGTCTTGTGGCTCTTTACCAGTTCATAGATTTCGCCAAGCGCGTGCAGCGCCGAGTGCCCGGCCCAGGGCAAGTAGTCCTGCGTATCGAGCATGGTGACACGCGGCTGCGCGCCGGCTTGCGCAACGACGAGGTCGGCGAGCGATGCGCCGTCTTGCGGCTGCGGCACCAGGTAACGGCGCAGATCGTCCGGCTCGGCCACGGTTGCGGAGAGGCCGACGGTGGTGACACCCGGCGCCAGCGTGAACAGCCGCGCGAGGCCGAGCGACAACAGATCGCCGCGTTTCGACGTCGTCAGCGAATGCAGTTCGTCGAGCACGATGCGCCTGAGCGTGCCGAACAGATACGGCGCGTCGGCAGAGGCGAGCAGCAGCGCCAGTTGCTCCGGCGTGGTGAGCAGGATGTCGGGCGGATCACGACGCTGGCGCTGGCGCTTCGACGCGGGCGTGTCGCCGGTGCGGGTTTCCAGCCGCACGGGCAAGCCCATTTCGCGCACCGGAATTTCCAGGTTGCGGGCGATGTCGACCGCAAGCGCCTTCAGCGGCGAGATATAGAGCGTATGCAGGCCTCCACCTTCTCCCCGCCTGCGGGGCGAAGGTGGCGAGCGAAGCGAGCCGGATGAGGGGGCCTCCCCTCGCGCCGAAATTAACGCCCCCTCACCCGGCATCCTCGCTGCGCTCGGATGCCGACCTCTCCTCGCACGCGGGGCGAGGTGAAGTGTGCGCTCATAAAGCTCGACCAGCGTCGGGAGGAAACCGGCAAGCGTCTTGCCGCCGCCGGTCGGCGCGATCAGCAGCACCGAGCGCCCGGCATGCGCTTTTTCCAGCAAGTCGAGTTGATGCGCGCGCGGCGTCCAGCCGCGAGCGGCGAACCAGCGCGCGAACGGCTCCGGCAGCAGCGATGCTTCGCGATCAATCGCGGTTGCGGGTTCCATTGCGCCTAATGTCCAGCCACGACGATCAGCCCAGGTACGGGCGTGCTTTTCTCCGTGCGAGTCGAGGCGGAATCGAGGCCGATGACGTTCAGTCCAGCCGCGGCGACCGCCGTGCGCACATGCGCTGCGCCGTGCGCGTAACGCAGCGTATCGCGCAGAATGACGCCATCGCCGTCATGCGTTTCCACGCTGAAGGCGAGCAGGCCCGCGGGGGCCAGCACCAACGCGATCGCTTCCAATACCGGCGCGAGATTGTCGAGATAGACAAAGACGTCGGCGGCGACGATGAGGTGATAGTGCGCCTCGATCGCGACTTCATCGGCGAGAAACCGAGTGAGGTCGATTTCGATCAGCCGGTCGTAGAGGCCCTTCGCGCGCGCCCGCGCCAGCATCGCCGGCGACAGGTCGACGCCGACGAGCCAATCGGCGAACGGCCGCAACACCGCGCCGGCGAGTCCGGTGCCGCAGCCGAGATCGAGCACCGCGCCGAATTTCATGCGCTCGCCGGTGTGAGCCTTCTCGATTGCACGCAGCAAGAGCTCCGGGGCGCGATAACCAAGCCTTTCGGTCAGCGCCGCGTCAAAACCCGGTGCGTAGCCGTCGAACAGCGCACGCACATACGATGGCGGCATGGCCGCCGCCGGACGCGCGCCGAGGCGAATTAAATGCAGGCCCGCGCCGTGGCGGTCTTGCGGATCGGCCGCGCGGGCCTTTTCGAATGCGGCGATGGCGGCGTCGCGCCGGCCGAGCCTCTCCTGCACCTCGCCAAGCGCGAACCAGGCCGATGCATAGGCGGGCGCAAGCTCCAGCGCCTGCGTCAAGAGATCGGCGGCAGCGGCCAGATCACCCTTGGCCTCGCGGTCGCACGCCCACTCGTAGCGGCGGTCGGCGAGCAGATTGCCGGAGGAAAGATGGATCGGCTGCGGGCGCAAGATTGACCCTCTTGGGATGGCAACATTTGATTTTAGGCTATATCTAAAAGCTGCGCGCGGGATCGTGCTAGGATTCCGCCGCGAAGGAGGCGGAGATGACCATGAGCAACGGCACTGTGACCCGGGTTTTCGGCGGCTCGCCGCTGGCGGTACTCGCCCGCCTCGCGCTGGTGTCGATCCTGGTCGGCGTCATCCTGTCGGTGCTCGGCCTCGACCCCTTCGACATCGTGCGCAGCGTCGAGCGGCTGATCCGGCATATCTGGAACATGGGCTTCGATGCGGTGCGCTGGCTCTGGCGCTATTTCCTGCTCGGCGCCGTGATCGTGATCCCGATCTGGATCGTCGTGCGCCTTATTAACGCGCCGCGCGGACGCTAGGCCGGCCAACTCTCCGCGGTGATGTCGGCCACGTCCGATCCGACCATCGACGCAAGCGAATCGCGGTGGCCGCGCTTGAGCGCCGCCGCCAGGTCCGACTTGATCTGCGCCACCAAGCCGATGCCGTGAAACACCAGGCCGGTGTAGAGCTGCAGCAGCGTGGCGCCGGCCTTGATCTTGGCGATCGCGGTCGCGCCTGAATCGATGCCGCCGGCGCCGATCAGCGGGAAGGCGCCTTCGGCGCGCACGAATGTCTCCGCCAGCATGCGTGTCGACAG